>JAWWOY010000159.1:0-2576 GCA_033851195.1 Kribbellaceae bacterium
GCTCGGCGACACATTCCGCAACGCCGGCCTCGACCGGTACGCCGCGATCTGCCGCGCGCTGGAGACCCACCTGATCATCGGCGCGTACGTCGAGTCGGACGAGAAGGGTTTCGCCGCCTACGAAAAGGCGATGCAGGAGTCGGGCATCGAGCCGCCGAAGACCGAGTTGCTGGCCTGGAGCGAGTACATGGGCCCGGCCGAGCTCGCGATCTGGGACCGCTTGTCGTCGACGCTGGAGCGGGCGATCGCGGCCGGGGACTTGGATCCGGGTGCGCGTGGGTGGAAGAAGACTGCCGAAAGGGTCAGCGAGCAGTTCCTCTCGTCGGCAGGCCCAGACGGCAGGGTGCCCGTTGAGGTGGTCGAGACCGAACGGCTGAAGAGGTGGGCTCTGGACTGCGGTCCGGACCGCCAGCGCCTGCGTCGGTCTCTGCTGCCGCTGCTGTCGGAGGTCGCCGTGCCAGTCTCCGTGCCAGTCGCCGGCTTGGCTGAGTCCCTCGCGCCCGCGCGGGCCTTATTGGAGGGCGTCGGCGACGGAGCGACCCTGACGAAGGCCGACTACTTGCCGCGGGCTCTGGCGGTTGAGCTGAACGATCGCTTCCGCTGGTACGACCTACCCGGCTACAACGTGACCTCCGAGTCGGATGTGCTGGCGCTGCAACTGCTGCACGGTCTGCTGCGTCGGTCTCGGCTGCTGACCAAGCGCGGCCGGCGACTGACGGTTTCGGCCGAGGGGCGCCGCTGCCTGGCGGATGACCAGCGACTGTTCCGGCTGCTCGCCGTACAGGTGCTGTCCGGTACTCACGTCGATCTGGACATCGCTCGCCTCAAGGCGGGCGGGCTTCTCGTCGCGGGTGAGGGGCGGACGACGAACCAGTTGGCCGCCGCGATCCTGCCGGCCGTCGAGGAGGCGTGGCACAGCCGCGGCGGTCAGCCGATCGGACTCGAGCGCGTCAAGTCAGGCGGTCTTGAATGGCGTCTGAATGCCACGACCTTAGGCTGGCTGAACGATTCGCGGGACTACTACAGCGGCTATCCGCAAGAGTTGACCGCGCTTGGCCGCGTGGCGTCGGCGATCGCTCTCCGAGCGTTCGCCGCTGCACCACGCAAACGTCCTTAGTACTTCCCGTAGACCGAAACCGTGGTGCCGATAGGGGTCTCGGCGAAGATGTCGTGGATCTGCGGCCGCATGACCCGCACGCACCGGTGGCTGGCTGGGTAGGTTTTGATGAGGCTGTTCACCCGTGAGCCGTGCAGAGCGATACCCGGGCGATCCTTGAGGAAGTAGATCGAGTCGTACATGTACGCGTCGTCGTACAGGCTGCTCTCGTGCGCGCCGGCCCACTTGCGCCAGACCTTCCCGGTCCGGTTCGGGGTGTCGTAGCCAGGTCCGCCGGTGGAGACCCAGACGATGCGACGGTAGGTGTTGTTGACGACCTGGTAGAGCACCTGGCAGGTCTTGTTGACGTAGATGCCGGTCGGCTTGGTCGGGACCGGGCGTGTGGTTGCCGACAGCACCGACTTGATGTCCGCCGCGGTGAGCTTGTCTCGGTTGATCGGGAGGCCGTTCGCCTCGCGCCAGGCGCAGAGGGCCTGGCGGGCTCGCTTGGTGATGTCCCCGTCGACATCACCGACTGGGAAGCCGTACGCCGCCAGTTTCCGCTCGACCTGGAGCGCGTACGACGCCGGCTTCGCGGGAGGGGCGGGTTTCGTTGTCGGCTTGACCGTCGTGGTCGGTGTCGTGGGGGTGCTGCTCGTCGCAGGCGTGGTCGTCGATGGGCTGGATGCCTTGGCCGAGGGACTCGAGACGGACTCGGCCGCGACATCGGAGCAAGCGGTGAGCACCGTCAGTGTGGCGAGCAGAAGTACACCAGCACCGAGATCGCGTCGCCAGGACATTGTTTCCCTCCCAATTTGAATCCTCAGAGTGGCAGAGCCAGGGCCTCACACCCTGTAGACCCGCCGTAACCGCGACTCCGTCCGCCCCCGCGTGTCATTCCCCAGAGTCTGAGGCGATACCCGCCCAATAGGCAAGCACCCATGCCGTTGCCTTTGGCAATTTGGTACGACGTCTTCGCACCCTGCAGCACAGCGCGCCGAGGCCTACGACCGATCGGTGGCCTCGTGGATCCGCCGCGCCGTCGAGCACGAGCTCAACCGGACGGCGTGACCGAGGACCACACGCCGAACCACTGCTCGGCGCCGTACTTCTCGAACCGCTCCACCTCGGTGAACCCCAGCTTCGCCGCGAGGCGCATCGAGCGGTCGTTGGCGGTCTGGGTGTAGAGCGCCACCGGCTCGCTGGGAAGCGCGCCGGCGAACCAGTCGAGTGCCGCTGCGCACGCCTCGGCGGCGTACCCGCATCCCCACGCCTCCGGCAGGAACATGTAGCCGAGCGCGACCTCCCCGGCATCCGGACGGACGTGACCCGCACGCTCTGGGTCGCGCCGATCGAGCGTGATCGTGCCGATCATCGCTCCGTCGAGATCGACCACGAAAAGGCCAGGGCGCCGCCTGGGCACCTCAGGCACCGCACGCTCGAGCTCAGCACGCGGTCGAGGGCCACCGATGTAGGTGCC
>JAWWOY010000198.1:0-12355 GCA_033851195.1 Kribbellaceae bacterium
GTAATTCGTGGTCACCGAGACGTTGGCGGATCCGCGGTGCATGTACTTGTGGGTGATCTCCTTCGAGGGGTACGGCGCTCCCGGCGAGGTGGTGGTCAGTGCCGGGCTGCCGTCACCGAAGTTCCAGGTGTAGCTCATCGGCGTCGCCTCAACCACAACCGGAAACCCGAGCAGGGAGACCGTAACCGTGGAGATCTTGCGCTGGTCGGTATAGACGATGGTGTCGAGGTTGACCAAGGTTCGCCCAGCCGGCTGCACCTTGACGCGCAGTTGGGCGAACAGGACATCCTTGTATTGAGTCCGGATCTGCTCCCAGGTCACATCCGACGGCCGAGGCGGCTGCACAACGGCGGTCGTAGGCTTGGGATCCGGCGTCGTCTGCACGAACGGCTGGCACCGAGCCGGACCGGGGGTAGTCCCGTCCGGCCCGACCGGCCCACACATCCCGATGTTCAGTCTGAAGTCCTTCTTACGATCATCGACCGCTGAGCCTGGCTTGAGTGGCGATTTCTTACGCGACTTCAAGTCTCCAACGATCTTCGTTGTTTGTAGTTTCTGCTGGTCTAGTCCTAGCCGGTTGGTTTGCTTTTTGCTGGCGCCGACTCGGATTCCTTCTTTGGACTTATGAACGTTTGTAGGCGGCGACGGTGTGGTTCGCGGTGCAATCGTGGTAGCCGATGCCAGCGTAGTTGAGGTATGTGCCACATGCGCAATTCCGACATCACTGGTCTGGCAGTACCAGCCTGCACACGCCAATAGGCAGATGGCGGCCAATCGCCTGGATCTCATCGCGCTTCAAGTTTCATTTCGTACATCACCCAGTTGGCACCGCTCGGCGAGAGAGCGATCTGTTCTGTGTAGCTTGCGGCCTTGCTAACGATGGGCTTAGCTGAAGGTGACTCTCTGGTCGTATATGCCCCGACGGAGACGATCGCTGATCCGCCGACACGGCCGCTGGATCCTCGGACGAGTTCGGAGACTTCCTTCACACGCTCGCGATAATCACCACTCAAGCCACCGTTGGCCACGTTGATCTTGGCCACAAAGTCCGCGTATTCCTTGCAGCGTTCACAGCCACTCTCGCTTGCGGCAAGCAGAGCAGCCGTGTCGCCTGTCTGCGAGGCATAGTTCATGAGGTCTACGTAGTACCGGTAAAAAGCTTCGGCGGCGGCGAGAGTTAGGCCCTCGGCAGCGGCGGGGCGCTCGGGTGGGCCGGCCGATGGGGTCGTAGCTGGAGTCGACGCGCCGGGTGTCGAGGCCGGGCCTGCGGGCTGGGGTGATTGGCTTGGGTGGCTGGCTTCGGGGTTTGGGGTACAGCCGGTTATCAGCACAGTGCCGAGGAAGGCCAGAGCGAGGATGGCTGGCCTGTTGCGGTAAGTCACGGTCGTCACCCCTCCGTAGTCGACCTCGATCGTAATCGTCGACAGGATCGTCCGGGGCCACCTCGCGATGGGCTGTGGACAACCGTGGCTTGGGGTAGCGCAGATCCAGTCGGGCGCTCAGCCGACAGGAGCGAACTGGACGTCGAGAGCAGCAGTGGCGAAGCCGAGCTTCTCGTAGAGAGCCCGGGCCGCCTTGTTGGTGCCATCGACGTACAGAACGACCGAGTCGAGACCGCGTTCCTCCTGCAGATGTTGCACTCCGGCGATCGTCAGAGCCTTGCCGAGGCCGGTGCCCTGGTGGGACGGCGCCACCCCGACCACGTAGACCTCGCCGTGCGGGCCGTCGCCTTCGTCCTCGTGGGTCTTCGTCCAGTGGAAGCCGACCAGTTCGCCGGACGCCTGATCGACGGCTAGGAAGAAGCCGGCCGGGTCGAACCAGGGCTGGCTCATCCGGTCGTTCAGATCCGACTGGTTCCAGCTGCCCTGCTCAGGATGGTCGGCGAAGGCCAACGCGTTCAGCGCGAGCCAGGCGCTGTCGTCCTGCCCCGGCATGAAGGTGCGCAGCTCGATTCCTGCAGGCCATACCGGTGCCGTCAGCGGGGAACGAAGTCGGCGCAAGAAGTAGAGCTCGCGGCTGACCTCGAGCCCCATCCGCGCAGCAAGCTCGTCCGCCCCGGGCAGACGGCCGTGGGCCCAGACGCGGAGCTTGGTGCCGCCGTGGTCCTGCAGAGTGCGGAGCAATGCACTGCCGGTGCCGTGCCGTCGGGCCGCGGGGGCGACGACCAGTTCGGCCGAGTCGTCCGGGCCGAGGAAGGCGTAGCCGATGAGACCGCTGCCACCTGGTACCCCGGACACCTTGAGCAGCCCGGGCTCACCGGCGTACGCGAGGACGTGGGCGTCGCCCGGGTGCTCGCCGTCCAGGTGCAGCAGGGTGTGCTCGGACAACGGGTGTACGCCGTCACTCTCGGCGGCCAGGCGTGCGAGTTCAGTGACAGCAGCAGCAGTGGCCGAGGGCAACGGTGAGGGTACGGCTTCGAGAGTCACACGCCCACCGTAAGAGATACCGAGCGAGTTCATCATCGATGTCCGTCAAAGTCCGTCGAAGTCCGTCGAAGTCTTGGTGAGATCGCTGGCGTCCGGTAATTTGCGCGGGATCGCGCGCAAAGTTGAGCGCGGTCACCGGACACGATGACGGAGAAGAAATGGCCTTCACAGGGCGAGACAAGACGTGGCTGAGGCGACCGCGGGCCATTGGCCTGCTGGCCGCCGGCGCCGCTGTGGTGCTCGGCTTGGCCACGGGGGGAACCGTGACCCAGGCTGCGACGGCGAAACCGAAGCCGACGCACACCCAGATCCAAGTACTCGCAATCAACGATTTCCACGGCAACCTGGCACCGAACCCGGCGACCAGCTCGAGCGGCAACGTGAACGGCATCCCGGCCGGCGGCGCCGAGTACCTCGCGACGCACCTGAAGCAGTTGCGCGCGGCCGCTGCGGCCAAGGGGGAGCAGTCCGTCACGGTTGCCGCGGGTGACTTGATCGGCGCTTCGCCGCTGCTGTCGGCGGCGTTCCACGACGAGCCGACGATCGAGGCGCTGAACGGGATGGGCCTGGAGGCCGCATCGGTCGGCAACCACGAGTTCGACGAGGGTTGGCACGAGTTGCTCCGGATGCAGTCCGGCGGCTGCCTGCCCGACGGTGACGGGCAGAACAACCAGAACTCCTGTCCCGACACCGAGCACCCGTTCCCGGGCGCGAAGTTCAAGTATCTCTCGGCGAACGTCTACTTCCAGAACACCAACAAGACGCTGTTCGCGCCGTACACGATCAAGACCTTCAACGGCGGCAAGAAGGTCGCGTTCATCGGCATGACGCTGGAGAACACCCCGAACATCGTCACCAAGTCCGGCATCGAGGGTCTCACCTTCACCAACGAGGTCGAGACCGCCAACAAGCTCGTGCCGGTCCTCAAGAAGAAGGGCGTCGAGTCGATCGTCGTGCTACTGCACGAGGGCGGCTTCCCGGCCGACCCGAAGGCGTACAACAGCTGCCCGGGCATCTCCGGCCCGATCGTCGCCATCAACGCCGGACTGGATCCGGCGATCGACGCGATCATCACCGGTCACACCCACCAGAGCTACAACTGCTCGCTGCTCGACAAGGCCGGCAAGCCGCGCCTCGTCACCAGCGCGTCGTCGTACGGCAAGCTGGTCACCGACGTACGGCTGAGCATCGACAACGCGACCGGTGACGTCGACCGGCTGAACACCCTGGCGAACAACCAGATCGTCACCCAGGACGTGCCGAAGGACGCCCGGACCAGCGCGCTGATCGCCAAGTACCAGACGCTGGTCGCGCCGATCTCGAACAAGGTGATCGGTCACCTCACCACGCCATCGGTGTCACGCACGGCGGACGACTCGCTCGAGTCCCCGCTGGGCAACCTGATCGCCGACGCGCAACTGGCCGACCCGTCGGCCGTGACCAACGGGAAGACTCCGGTGGTGGCGTTCATGAACCCGGGCGGCATCCGTGAGAACCTCGCCTCGAACGGAGGTGAGGTCACCTTCGGGCAGGCCTTCACCGTCCAGCCGTTCAACAACTACCTGGTGTCGATGGACATGACCGGCACCCAGATCAAGGCGCTCCTCGAGCAGCAGTTCTCCGGCCTGAACGGTCCGGACCCGACGAAGTTCAAGGTGCTGCAGGTCGCGGGTATCACCTACACCTGGAACCCGGCCGCCGCAGCCGGCTCGAAGGTGGTGGCCGGCTCGATCAAGATCGCGGGTCAGCCGCTGGTCGACGGTACGACGTACCGGATCGTCACGAACAACTTCCTCTCCGACGGAGGTGACGGATTCCCGGCCTTCACCACGGCGACGGACAAGTTCTTCGGGGGCTTGGACATCGACGCCTTCGCCAAGTACCTGACCGCGCACGACCCGTACACCCCGGCCCCGACCGACCGCATCAGCATCGGTTCCTGACCGGTACGCCGGTACGCCGGACGCGCGCCGGGTCGCTCCGCAACGGAGTGGCCCGGCGCGTTCTCAGAGCAGGAACCTGACCATCACGAAGGTCAGGGCGAATCCGGTGGACAACGCGGCCCGGCTGGAGCCGATGCCGCGGCGCAGGGCGGCCGCGAAGACCGCAACGGTCAACGGCACCAGCATGATCAGCAAGGTGATCCCGGCGGCGCGCACGCCGATGTGGCCCCGGGCGACCAGGACCAGGCCGAGTATCAGCCCGAAGGTGAGACCAAGCCAGGTCGTGGCCTGCACCGGGCCGTCGGGGGTGCTGCTACTGGTGCTGCGGTGCGAGGCATGGGCAGCGCGGCGGTGTGAGGTCGGAGCAACGTGCACCATCGGTCACCTTCCGTGAATAGACCGAAAACGCACGGTAGCAGGTGAATCCCGCCCCGGTCCAAGGCCAATTCAGGCGTTCACTTCGGCGGTCTCGCGCGTGCTCGGCGGGATGACGAACCGGTAGCCGACGTTGCGCACGGTGCCGATCAGGGCCTCGTGTTCCGGACCCAGCTTGGCCCGCAGTCGCCGCACGTGCACGTCGACCGTCCGGGTGCCACCGAAGTAGTCGTAGCCCCAGACCTCTTGCAGCAGTTGCTCCCGGGTGAAGACCCGGCCCGGATGCTGCGCGAGGAACTTGAACAGCTCGAACTCCTTGTAGGTGAGATCGAGCGCCCGCCCGTTCAGCTTGGCCGTGTACGACGCCTCGTCGATCACGACGTCGCCGCTACGGATCAGGGTCGTGTCGGGATCCTCGTTGCGGGCAGCGGCGAGCCGGCCGATCACCAGGCGCAGCCGGGCCTCGATCTCCGCTGGGCCCGCGGTGTCGAGCAGGACGTCGTCGGCGCCCCAGTCGGCGTTCACCGCAGTCAGTCCGCCTTCGGTGACCACCAGGATCAGCGGGACGTCGATGCCTGTGGTGCGGATCAGTCGGGCCACCCCGCGGACCGTGACCAGGTCACGGCGGGAATCCAGCAGTACCGCGTCGGCATCGGGCGCGTCGACGAGCGCGGCGACCTCGGCGGGCAGGATTCGGATCTGGTGGGGCAGCAGGGCGAGTGAGGGCAGCACCTCGGTGGAGGCCTGCAATGCATTCGTCAGCAGAAGCAACGTGCTCACGCTGTCTCCTTGTGCTGGTCGTCGGACCCCCGTTGTGGGGCGGCCCGGTCCTGATGCACGTCAGGCCCGGGCGTCATTGCCCTAGGCCCGAGACACACTGTTGGGAACAGCAAGCTGACATAATACTGCACTGATATCCCTACGAGTTAGGTGTCCTATGGCGGCAGTGACCATCAGGTACTTCGCAGCAGCCCGGTCGGCCGCAGGCGAAGCCACCGCGAGCGCTCACGCGGGTTCGGTCCGCGAGTTGGTGGGCAAGGTCTCGGCCGACCGGCCGGAACTGAGCCGGGTGCTCAGCATCTGCTCGTTCCTGCTGGACGGCGAACGGGTGGAGGGTGACACGCCGCTCACCGACGGTGCGGTCGTCGACGCGCTGCCGCCCTTCGCCGGCGGCTGACCAGGCCCTGCACCGTGGCAGTCAGATGGCAGTCACGTCGCAGTCAGGTGGCAGTCACGCGGCAGTCAGTCGGTCGGACGACCCCGTAGTCGCTTGGTCTCGCCGCGTCGCTTCTTGTCGTCGAGCCGCCGCCGGACCGCGCCCTTGCTGGGGCGGGTCGGCCGTCGCTGCCGCGGCGGGGCGGCGATGGCGTCGCGCAGTACTGCCGCCAGCCGGGTCCGCGCCGCCTCCCGGTTGCGCCACTGCGAGCGGTGCTCGGACGCGGCCATCGTCAGTACGCCGTCGACCAAGCGCGGCCCGAGCCGCTCCAGCGCCCTGGCCTTCAGGACGTCGCTGAGCGCAGTGGTGGCGGCGACGTCGAAGCTGAGCTCCACCCGGCTGTCAGTGGTGTTGACCGACTGCCCGCCGGGCCCGCTGGACCGGGAGAAGCGCCAGGTCAGCTCCGCTTCGGGCACGACGACGCCGCTGCGCACAACCAGCCCGGTGTCCATGGGTCCATTCAATCCGACCGGCGGACCGGCTGTGCCACGGAGCGACGTACGCTCGATTGTTGTGACACTCGGGATCGTCGTGCTGCTGGTCGCCGTCGCCATCGGCGGCGCCCTCAGCGTGCTCAAGGCCCGGTACGACGGCCGGTTCCGGGGCGCACGCCGGGTCAGGAGGGGAGCAGCGGTGCGGGAGACGCCCGGGAATGCCCAGGCGGAGTCGCCGGACCGGCTGACCGCCGCGGATCTGGACGGCGAGCTGGGCGAGCGGGCAACGCTGCTGCAGTTCTCCTCGGCCTTCTGCGCACCCTGCCGCGCCACCCGCCGCGTTCTGTCCGAGGTGGAGACCATGGTCGAGGGGGTCCGGCACATCGAACTGGACGCCGAGTCCCACCTGGACCTGGTACGACGCCTGGACATCCTGCGTACGCCGACCGTGCTGGTACTGGATCACACCGGCGCCATCGTGACCCGCGCGAGCGGTCAGCCCCGCAAGGCCGACGTGATCGCGGCCGTCGGCACCGCGGTCGACAGCCAGACCCACTGACGGTCGCCGAACCAGGGGCCGGTGCGCTGGGCGCCCGCGAGTGCCATCATCTCCTGGTGAGCTACCCGGCCGGCTGGTACGACGACCCGCAGGATCCTTCTTCGCAGCGCTACTGGGACGGTGGAATCTGGACGGATCACCGCCGCCCGGCCCAGGCACCGCCGTACCAGGGTCAGGGCTTCGGCTATCGGCCGCTCGTACCGTCCACGCCGGACGGGGTGGTGCTTTCGGGCTGGTGGAAGCGGGTCGGCGCCCGGATTCTGGACGGCCTGATCGTGGCAGTCGGCGGCCTTCCACTGACCGGCTACTTCATCGTCAAGGAGGTCCAGGCGCTGACCGATTTCGCGCGGCAGACCTTCGCCGATGCCCTGGCAGGCGGGAGCGGATTCAACAACGCCCTGCCCTGGGACGTGTACAGATGGGCGATTCCGGCGACGCTCATCGGGCTGATCGTCGGCTTTGCCTATGAATACCTGTTCCTCACCCGCTCCGGCGCCACACTCGGTAAGAAGGCGCTCGGCATCAGCGTGCGCCTTCGCGACGTGGCAGGTCCACCACCGGGGTCGGCTGTGGTCAAGCGTTGGGGGCTCCTCAACGGCCTCGGCCTGTTGGGTTCGCTACCCCTCGTCGGAAGCTTGTTCGGCCTGCTTGGGCTGCTGAACTACCTGTGGCCGCTCTGGGACGACAAGAAGCAGGCTCTCCACGACAAGGTGGCCGCGACCAACGTCGTCGTAGGCCCCCAGTCACGCCGATCCGCTAGCTGACGATGCTCCATCCGATCGGGTTTGCCAGGACCGTGTGGGCGACCGCTGACAATTCGAGGCGGTCCGGATGATGATCAGTTGTCTCAATCAGTGGGACCAAGGCTCGCGGGGTCCGGGCTGCTTCCGTACCCTCGGTGCCGTGGAGTACACGACGTGGTTGACCAAGCGCAGGGCAGTGGACAACTGTCGCATGCGCTCGTCCCTGTGTCGCACCCACTGACCAGGCGGCGTCCCGAGCGCTCCGGAACCGGTCGCTGAGCACGGTTCCCAGTACGTCGCCTTGCCTCCCGCACCCAACTCGTCGGCGGGTACAGCTCTTCCAACTCCTTCCGGGAGTCGTGATGTCCAGTCAGTCGACGGCACAACACCCCCAGCTAGACCCGCGCGGACTCCGGTTCGCCGCGGCTGTCACCACGGTCGTGCTCGCGCTCACCCTGGTGCTGAACAGCTTCTGGCCGCTCGCGGTCCAGGCCGTGGTCTTCGCGATCGCGGTGGCGTTCGGCGTCCAGGCGTCGCCGTACAGCCAGATCTTCAAGCGGCTGGTCCGGCCGCGGCTCGGCCCGCCGACGGAGCTGGAGGACCCGGCGCCGCCGCGGTTCGCCCAGCTGGTCGGCCTGGTCTTCGCCGTGCTCGGACTGGTCGGCTACCTGAGCGGCGCCGAATTGCTCGGAGTCGTCGCCACCGGATTCGCCCTGGTCGCCGCGTTCGTCAACGCGGCGGTCGGTCTGTGCCTCGGCTGTGAGGCCTATTTGCTGATCCAACGCATCCGTACGCCAAACACCGCAACCACAACCTGAGGAGCAGCACACATGAGCAGGGAATCAGCTCTCGTCTCGGCCGACTGGGTCGAGGAGCACAAGTCCGACCCCGGCATCGTCCTGGTCGAGGTCGACGAGGACGTCTCGGCGTACGACGCCGGCCACATCGACGGCGCTATCAAGCTGGACTGGCAGAAGGACCTCCAGGACCCGGTCCGGCGCGACTTCGTCAGCAAGGCGCAGTTCGAGGCGTTGCTGTCCGACCGGGGCGTGTCGAACGACGACACCGTCGTGCTCTACGGCGGCAACAACAACTGGTTCGCGGCCTACGCGTACTGGTACTTCAAGCTCTACGGCCACGGTGACGTCCGGCTGCTCGACGGCGGCCGCAAGCGCTGGGAGCTGGACAGCCGCGAGCTGACCGACGAGCTCGTCAAGCGCGAGGCGACCGACTACAAGGCACAGGAGCAGAACAAGGAGATCCGGGCCTTCCGCGACGAGGTCGAGGAAGCCATCGGGGTCAAGAACCTGGTCGACGTCCGCAGCCCCGACGAGTACGCCGGCCGGCTGCTCGCCCCGGCGCACCTGCCGCAGGAGCAGGCACAGCGTGCGGGCCACATCCCGACCGCGGCCAGCATCCCCTGGAGCAAGGCAGCCAACGACGACGGCACCTTCCGCAGCGACGACGAGTTGCAGAAGCTGTACTCCGATGCCGGTGTCGACTTCGGCAAGGACACCATCGCGTATTGCCGGATCGGTGAGCGTTCGGCGCACACCTGGTTCGTGCTGCACGAGATCCTCGGCCAGCCCAACGTCAAGAACTACGACGGGTCCTGGACCGAGTGGGGCTCGCTGGTCGGCGTACCGGTGGCCATCGGTGACGAGCCAGGGAAGGCCTGACATGTGCGGAGCAACCAAGGGCGGTCTGTCGCTGAAGGGCGTGGACGTCGACAAGGAAGCAGTGATCCAGGGCCAGGTACTGCGCGGTGACGAGCCGGTCGGCGGCGCCTATGTGCGGCTGCTGGACGGCTCCGGCGAGTTCACCGCCGAGGTCCCGACGTCGGCGACCGGGCACTTCCGGTTCTTCGCCGCGCCCGGCACCTGGACGCTGCGCACCCTCGCGCCCAAGGCCGAGCCGGTGGACCGTAAGGTCGTCGCCCAGTACGGCGAGGTGGCCGAGGTGACCGTCGCGGTCTGAACAATTTGATTCACTGAAGCGATAGGCAGAGCCCCAGATCCCTTTGTGATCTGGGGTTTTTGCTGTCCTGTCAGGAGTAAGCGCGAAGTCGTCGGCCGGTCAGGGACTTCTCAAACCCACCGGCCCGGGGTTACGCGCAAGGCCGTGATTCTCACGAGCTGGTCCCAAATATCACAGTTTCATCTCGGAGTGCGTCCTTGTCGTCACCTACGGCACCCGCCCTAGTTGTGTCAGTGTCCTGGCCCGCATTCGGGTCACGTCATTTACCCAGGGAGGAGGGGTCATGAGACCCCGCATCGGATACAAGAAGCTCGCTGCCGTAGGAGTGGCGGCTGTTGTTGGCGTAGCTTCTACGATCGCACTGACCTCGGGCTCGGCGTCCGCCGCGCCGGTGTTCGGATATGCAGGCTATAGCTTTGGCACCGACGTGCAGCTCGGTATGGCCGACGGTGGACCGCAGGTCGCAAGCTCGATGGGTTGCTCGACCGACCCGCACCGGTACTTCAAGAACGACCTGGCTACCGCCAACGTGAACAAGCAGGCCATCGCTCGTGAGGTCAAGACCGAGACCTACGCGTTCAACGACGCGCGTGGCAACGGTGTGACCAGCACCGCGGTCGCCGCTGACATCAACCTCGGCAGCCTGCTGACGCTCAAGGGCGCCAGTACGTCGACGACAGCCGTGTACAAGGATGGCAAGTTCGAGTACACCGGGGGCACCAAGTTCCTCGCCGCGACTATCGGCGGCCTGCCGGTGCCGGCGTTGCTGAACCCGGGCTGGAACACCAAGATCGCGGTGCCGGGGATCGGCTACATCGTGCTGAACCGCGTCGGCGGCGCGAAGACCGCCTCGGGCATCTACTCGTACGCCCAGGGTGTCGTGATCAAGGCGACCGTCAAGAACAAGTACATCCCGCTGGGTGCCGAGGTCGTCGTTCTCAAGACCCGCGCCGAGGTCAGTGCGCCGGCCACCGCACTGGTGATCGGTGACGCGTACGGCACGAAGGCGAAGGTCGACACCGTCGTGACGTCCGACCCGACGTCGTACCAGACCACCTGCCGTGGCACCGAGGGCAAGACAGTGAGCATCTCGGCGGCCGAGGTCAACGTGCCAGGCCTGGCCTATGCCGGTGGCGTTACCACCACTCAGAACGGCTCTATCGGCCAGGACAAGTCGGCCATCACCTTCACCTCTAAGGTCGCCGGCGTCAAGCTCGGGGACCTGTCGATCAGCGCCATCGAGTCCTCCGCCTCCGCGTGGAAGACCAAGGACGGCAAGACCGGCGTGAGTTCCAGTTCGAAGGTCCTGTCGGTCACCGTCGGCGACAAGAAATACGACGTGCCGAACCAGCCGAACCAGACGCTCGATATCCCGGGCATCGCCAAGCTGACCTTCAACCGGGTGACGCAGCAGAGCCGCTACGTCTCGGTCGACGCTCTGGTGATCGACGCCTACAGCCTGAAGAGCACCATCATCATCGGCCACGCGGCCGCGGGGGTCGTCGGCTGATCGAGCCGCCCCCTCCTCCCTGAGTCGAACCTCACTGTTCAGGGCGGGTAGTTTGATCGAACCCCGGTTCGGATCCTCGTGATCCGGACCGGGGTTGGTCTTTTCCGGGCGACGGGCTTCCGGATCCGCCTGCAGGGCGCACGGCTCTTGCGAAGGCCGGGCCTGGTCAGGCGTCCAGGATCAGCGTGACCGGACCGTCGTTGACCAGGGCAACTTCCATCTGGGCGCCGAACCTGCCCCGCTCGACCCTGGCGCCGAGAGCCTCCAGCGCCGCGCAGAAGGCGTCGTACAGGGGTTCCGAGACCGGGCCGGGGGCTGCGGCGTTCCAGGACGGGCGGCGGCCTTTGCGAGTGTCGGCGTAGAGGGTGAACTGGCTAATCGCCAGGATCGGTGCCTGCTCGTCGGCGCAGGAGCGCTCGTCGCGCAGGATGCGCAAGGTCCAGATCTTCGCGGCCAGGGCCGCCGCCTTCTCCTTCGTATCGTCATGGGTGATGCCGAGCAGGACCATCAGTCCCGGCCGGTCGATCGCGCCGACCACCTCGCCCTCCACTGTCACGGACGCCCGACTCACGCGCTGCACGACTGCTCTCATGGTCGACAGTCTGCCAACCACAAGATTGTCCGGCTATCGGGCCCAGGAGCAGGCAAATATCCCGATTGGCGGCCGGATCTGACACGATTCGTCCATGATGTCGACGTTGATCACCGTTGCGCCCACTGGCGCCGAGACCGCCAAGGCGGACTGCCCGGCGCTGCCGACCACGCTCGAGGAACTGGTCGGGACCGCGAAACGCTGCGAGGCCGCCGGCGCCGCGATGATCCACATCCACATCCGCGACGCCGAGCACCGGCCGACGCTCGACCTCGGCCGGCTGACCGAGACGGTCACCGCGATCCGGGAGAACACCGCCCTGATCGTGCAGTTGTCCACCGGTGGCGCCGTGACCGACCCGTTCGAGCGCCGGCTCCGGGTTCTGGACGCGGCCCCCGACTCGTGCTCGCTGACGATGGGCACGGTCAACTTCGGCGACGACGTCTTCATGAACCCCTGGCCGTTCGTGACCGAGCTCTACCGGCTCACCCAGGAACGCGAGGTGGTGCCGGAGTTCGAGCTGTTCGACCTCGGCCATGTCGCCGCGCTGCATCGGCTGCTGGACAAGTTCGGCCTGCCG
>JAWWOY010000200.1:0-2538 GCA_033851195.1 Kribbellaceae bacterium
CGCCGACGTGGATGACCGAGTTGTCCTGGATGTTCGCGCCCTCGCGGATGATGATCCGGCCGAGGTCGGCGCGGATCACCACGCCGTACCAGATCGAGGCGCCCTTCTCGACGGTCACGTCGCCGACCAGAGTGGCGGTCGGCGCGATCCAGGCTTCCGGATGGACGGTGGGGCTGACGCCCTCAAACGAAAACAGCGGCATGCCCGGCATGCTAGATCAGGCAACTGATCGCACCTTCCTGACCAGTACGGCGCCCAGCAAGGTGACGGCGGCAGCCAGACCGTAGAGGACGGGATAGCCGCCTAGAACCTTCACCACAGGTGCTGCGATGGCCGGAGCGATCACCTGCGGCAGGGAGTTCGCGACGTTGATGACGCCGAGGTCCTTCGCCCGGTCGCGCGCACTCGGCAGGACCTCAGTGAGCAAGGCGAAGTCCACAGACAGGTAGACCCCGAAGCCGGCGCCGAGGATCACCGCGCCGACAATGGCACCTGTCCAGGTAGGCCACACAGCCAGTACCCCGGCGGCCACAGCCATCACCACTCCCGAACTGGTGACGAACACCTTCCGGCGAGCCAGCCGGTCGGACCAACTGCCCGACGTCACGGCTGTGAGGACCACGCACAGGCTGTAAATCGCGGTAAGCACCAGCACGCCCGTGTCGGGATCCTCGTAATTGACGGCGTCCTGGAGGTAGTAGAAGAGGTAGAGCGTGCCGAGGCCGTTGCCCAGGTTCAGCAAGAAACGGGTGAGCCAAGCCCAGCCGAAGTCGGGATAACGCCGCGGGCTGACCCAGAACGACGCCAAGAACTCCCGCCAGACCAACGGCGGCCGCTGGTCAACTCGGAGCGGCTGATCATTACTGCCGATCAGATACGGAGCCACCGACAACAAGAGGAACACGGTACAAGCGACGTAGCCCAGCCCGATTCCTCCGACGACGGTGGCCAGACCGACTCCGACCAGAGCGCCGAGCGTCTGAGCCAGTGCAACCCAACCGCCAACGACACCGCGCTGCAACCGAGGCACGCGGTCCGGGATCGCCGCGGTGATTGCCGCCAGCAACGCGTTGCAGAACAGTTGCACCAGGCACCAACCGAGCAACATCCAGGCCACCTGGCCGGCGCCCGCCAGCACCAACAGGCCGATCGCACCACCGACTGCACCCGCCAGAACCCACGGAACCCGACGGCCGAAGCGCGACGCCGTCCGGTCGGAAAGCGCGCCGAACAAGGGGTTCGCGACCACCGAGACGGCGGCGCCGGCCCCGGTGACCAGACCGAAGACGAACTCCTTGTTGCCCGGCGCAACCACATCGGACTGCTTCGCCAGCAGCACCTGGATCGGTCCGAGCCAGGCGGCGAACACCCCGACGTTGGCCAGCACCACCGCTGCGGTCCAACGCCGGTGGACCACTACCGCCGGCTCGTCCAGTGCCGAGAGAGCCGCCGATCGCGGCACCGGCTCCGACCGCTTAGGTACCGCGGCGGACATCAGCGGCTCTTGACGATCAGCTCGCGATACCAGTCGTACGACGCCTTGGGCGTGCGCACCTGGCTCTTGAAGTCGACGTGGACCAGGCCGAACCGCTGCGAGTAGCCGGCCGCCCATTCGAAGTTGTCCAGCAACGACCACTGGAAGTACCCGCGGATGTCGACACCGTCGTCGATGGCCTGCTTGAGTGCTCGTAGGTGGCCGTCCAGGTACTCGATCCGCCGCTGGTCTGCCACCACTCCTGCGGCAGAAGGGCCGTCGTTGATCGCGCAGCCGTTCTCGGTGATGTAGATCGGTGGCAACCTGTCCCCGTACCGGTCCCTGAAGGTGCGGAGAATGTCGCCGAAAGCGTCCGGCACCACCGGCCAGTTGAAGTCCGTCTTCGGATATCCCTCGACCTCACGCGGCTCGAACGGCAGGCCGGGCGGCAGGTCGATGCCATCGGTCGCGCCGGTGTCCGCACCTCCGCTGGGCGCACCGATGCGGGCAGGCGCGTAGTAGTTGAGGCCGAACCAGTCCAAGGGCGAACTGATCACCGCCAGGTCCTCTGCGACGGGGCCTGGCATAGCTGCGGCGAGGTCCTCGTTCGGGTAGCGACCCAGCAGGATCGGGTCGGCGAAGAGCCAGTTATTCAAGGTGTCGAAGACCTCGGCCGCGCCCTGGTCCTCCGGGCTGTCGCTGGCGGGCCAGGTGGGCGCATGGTTGCTCGCGATACCGATGTTCGAAGCGCCACCTGCACGCAGAGCCTGAACCGCACGGCCATGGGCGAGCAACTGGTGATGCGCCACCGGCAGCGCGCCGAAGAGAAGTTGCTTGCCGGGGGCATGCCCCCCGATGCCGTACCCGAAGAGGGTGATCACCGTCGGCTCGTTGATCGTGATCCACAACGGCACCCGATCGGCGTACCGGTCCGCGAGGATCGCGGCGTAGTCGGCGAACCGCTCGGTGATGTCCCGGTTCAGCCAGCCACCTTCATCCTCCAGCGCCTGCGGGGTATCCCAGTGGAACAGGGTCGGTGCCGGTTTGATGCCCTGGGCAAGCAG
>JAWWOY010000216.1:0-3321 GCA_033851195.1 Kribbellaceae bacterium
ACGATCGCCACCGTCGGTACGTCGGGGGAGATCAGCGCCAGCGGGCCGTGCTTCAGCTCGGACGTCTGGTACGCCTCCGCGTGCCGGTACGAGATCTCCTTCAGCTTCTGCGCACCTTCGCGGGCGACTGGGTAGCCGCGGGTCCGTCCGACGAAGAACAGGCTCTCCGCCTTCGACAGCCGCCCGGCGATCTCGGCCAGCTCGGGCTCCATCGCGACGATCTCAGCGATCTGCGCCGGGATCTTCTTCAGCCCCGCGATCAGCCGGCGGCCGTCGGCGGGCGACACGTCGCGGATCCGGCCCAGGTGGATGCCGAGCATCGCGAACGCGACCGCCATATTGGTCAGCGCCTTCGTCGACGCCACCGACACCTCCGGCCCGGCGTGCAGGTAGACACCGCCGTCGACCTCGCGCGCGATGCTGGAGCCGACCGCGTTGACCAGGCCGATCACGCGACCGCCCTTGCGCTTGAGCTCCTGGACAGCCACCAGTGTGTCCAGGGTCTCGCCCGACTGGCTGACCGCGACGTACAGGGTGTCGCGTTCCACCACGGGATTGCGGTAGCGGAACTCGGAGGCGGGCTCGGCGTCGGCGGGGATCCGGGCCACCTCCTCGATGAACTGCGCGCCGAGTTGGCCGGCGTAGTAGGCCGAGCCGCAGCCGAGGATCTTCACCCGGCGGATCTCGCGGGCCTCCCGGGCGTCCATGTTCAGCCCGCCCAGGTGGACGGTGTGGAAGCGGTCGTCGAGCCGGCCGCGGATCGCCCGCTGGACCGATTCGGGCTGCTCGTGGATCTCCTTGACCATGAAGTGCTCGTGCGCGCCACGCTCGTACTCGTCGGCGGTCCACTCGACGGTCTCGGCCGTCTTCGTGGTGGCGCGGGAGTCGGTGGTGAAGGTGCGGTAGCCGTCGGCACGGACCGTGGCCAGCTCGCCGTCATCCAGGTGGACGACCTGGCGGGTGTAGCGGATCAGCGCAGCGGCGTCGCTGGCGACGTGCATCTCGCCGTCGCCGACACCGAGGATGATCGGGCTGCCGTTGCGGGCGACCACGATCCGGTCGGGGTGGGCCAGGTCGATCACCGCGATGCCGTAGGTGCCGTCGATCCGGCCCAACGCCGCGAGCACCTTGTCCTCGAGGGTGTCGCCGTCGGCCTGCTCGATCAGGTGGGCCAGCACCTCGGTGTCGGTGTCGGAGCGCAACTTGACACCTGCATCCTCCAACTGGGCGCGCAGCGCGGCAGCGTTGTCGATGATCCCGTTGTGCACCACGGCGATCTGCTCGTTGCCGCTCACATGCGGGTGCGCGTTGTCCTTGGTCGGCCCGCCGTGCGTGGCCCAGCGGGTGTGCCCGATGCCGAGCTTGCCGCCGAACCGCTTCGGCAGCGAGGCCTCCAGCTCACGGACCCGGCCGGCGTCCTTGTGGACCCGGAGCTCGCTGGACCCGAGCACGGCGACGCCGGCCGAGTCGTAACCCCGGTACTCCAGCCGGGCGAGCCCGTCGACCAGGATGGGCGCAGCCGGCTTGGTGCCGACGTACCCCACGATTCCGCACATGTGGTTTATTCCTTTCGGAAGAACTGGATCAGCCGTAGACGATTCGCCGTAGCTGCCGGGCAGAGAGTTCGGGGGAGCGGACCGGCCAGTGCCGGAGCTCCGTGGCGACCTGGGTGAAGATGCCGTCGTTGCGGGCGCCGTAGGTCTGCAGTTCGCGGTGCCGGCGCCGGACGTACTCCTCGGTCGTCTCGGTGAAGAACGCCAGTACGTCGGCCACGACGCGGCGCGCGTTCTCCGGCGTCAGGCCGGTGGTGCGGCTGACCTGCTCGACGAGTTCGTCGCTGGGGTCCGCTGCATCGGTGATCATGCCCGCAACTGTGCAGTGGCTGGGCACTAAAAGCCAAGCATCTGCCCGAAATCGGGCAAACTATGTCAGCAATAGGGCGGCAGATGTTGCCCCCGCAGCAACTCACACTAGCCGCCCCGGCCGGGTCCCACCACCCATCGTAGCGGGCTGTCACGCTGAGTTGTGGATCCGTGACACGGGCAAGCGATTGCCAGGAACACTCATCCACGACTGAGCGGTCAACCCACGCATCTTGAGCTGTATCGCCGATCTGTGTGTCCGGGATCAGGTGCAGGCGCCCCGGGATCAGATGCCGGCGCCGCGGCTGAAGGCGCCCGGTATGTCCACCGGGAGCCGTCCGCCGGCCTGACCGCGCCCGGTGAGTACGTCGGCTGCCGCCCGCGCGGCCCCGGCGGCGTCGCCGTACGTGAGCAGGATCCCGGCCTCGGCAGGTGCCAGCGCTGCGTCGTACGGTTCGCGGACGGCGACCATCGTCAGCGGTACGCCGATGGCGGCGAGCGCGTCGAGCAGAACCTGCTGGGGTGGGTACCGCCAAGCGCTCCTGGTGACGGCAACTACCTGCCCGCAGGCGCGGGCGGCAGCGACCGCAGCCTCGACGTGGGCAGCATCTGGCTCCAGTTCACAGTCCACCGTGGTGACTTTGCAGTCGGCGGCGACCAGGCCTGCGGTGAGCGGCGTACCGGCTCGCCCAAGGGCGCCGACCAGTGCCACTTCGCCGGTCACAGGCGCCGACTCGCGCAACAGCGTCAGCGAGCGCAGGGTGAGCGCGTGGGCAGCGGCCACATCGGCCGGCTCGGCAAGCCGCGGTGGCGAAGGCGGCACCACGCTGAGGCGCGACTTGAGCGCCAATACCCGCGCTGCCGACTCATCGATCCGCGCCCGCGGCAAGGTGCCGGACTCAACCGCTGCCAGTACGGCGGCGATCGCGCGGCCGACGTCCACCGGCATCAACAACAGGTCCACTCCGGCGGCCAACGCGCGCACCGCGAGTTCCCCGTCGTCGTACCGGGCCCGCGCGCCGGCCATGTCGAGCGCGTCCGTGACGATCACGCCGGTGAAGCCGAGCCGTTCCCGCAGGAGGCCGGTCAGGATCGGCCGGGAGACCGTGCCGGGGTCGCCGCTCGGGTCCACGGCAGGCAGCGCCAGATGGCCGGTCATCACCAGTTCGACGCCGGCCTCGATCGCAGCCGCGAACGGTGGCAGGTCGGTCGACTCCCAGGTCGCGAGGTCATGCGTGACGGCCGGCAGGTCGAGGTGGCTGTCGACAGCGGTGTCCCCGTGGCCCGGGAAGTGCTTGGCGGTAGCCGCCACCCCGGCCTGCTGATAGGCCCGCACCTGGGCCGTGACGTACGCCGCCACCTCGGCCGGGTCGGACCCGAAGGAGCGGACGCCGATCACCGGGTTCTTGGGGTTGACGTTCACGTCGGCGGTCGGCGCGAAGTTCACCGTGACGCCCAC
>JAWWOY010000241.1:0-3854 GCA_033851195.1 Kribbellaceae bacterium
TGATCCTGCTGGCGCTGCTGCTCGCGTGGCTCGGGTTCCTGTCCTGGCCGGTGGTCAGTACGAGCAGCCGGGCCATGCGCGTCTTCGCCGTACTGGTCATCCTGTTCTTCGCGGTCAAGCAGATCGCTGAAAACTGACAGCTCGCAGCAGCTTGAGCTGAGCCGCGCGGGACGCCTCGATCGAGGCGGCCAAGGCTTTGACCGCGGGCTCGTGACCGGCCGTCCGGATGCTGCGTGCCACCACGATCGACTGCTCGAGGTGCTCGCGCAGGTTCTTCTCGAGGAGCCGGTCGAAGGCGGCACCGCGGGTGCGGCCGAAGGTGACGATCTCGGGTTCGGTCATCATGCCGGGCATGTCGTGCCCTTCGTGCATGTTCGTGATCGGGGCGCCCGCCCGGGTCCGCAGCTTGACCAGCTCGGCGAGCTCGACCTGATGACCGGCGCTGAGCTGCGCGGCGAGCTTCCGCACGGCTGGATCAGCAGCCCGCGTGTCGACCATCTTCAGAACTCGCAGCAGTTGCCCGTCCATCGGGATCATCAGCTCGATCCATGCCAGGTCGGTGGGGTTGAACGCCTGCTCGACGGCCGGCGCAGACGGAGTACTGGCGGACTCGGCGCCACACGCCGGTACGACGAGAAGCCCGGCCGCCAGGGCTGCTGCTGCGAACGCTTTCATCTGGCATCTCCTGAAGAAGAGGTGCGGAGCGGGTCCTGGGGCGGGGGACCCGCTCCACACCTCTGGTCCTGGCTCAAGGGCGGCCGTTGGCGCCGCACTTGATGATCGGGCGGATGCAGTCGTTGACGCGGCGTTCCATCTCGGCCGGCGGCCAAGCGTTGAAGAAGTCGCCGTGCATGGTGAACCCACCACCCGAAGCGAGCCGGAAACCGGCCGTGGGACCGTTCACCGGGTAGCGCAGCACCTGGCGGAGCTTCGGCACCGGCACCGGGTGGCTGGCCGGGCACTCGCTGTTGACGGGGTAGGCCATGTGACTCTTGTGGTCCGGCGAGTCCAGGTCGCGCCCGTTCCAGCACTGCGGGAAGTCCAGGTAGGACTCCAGCATCGTGCCCGCCGGACAGTTGATGAAGTCGTGCCCTGCCCCGGCGCCACCGGCGTTCAGGCAGGACCAACGGGAGATGGTGTTGTCGTTCGGACCGGTCGCCTTCGCGTTGCCGGCCACGATCCGCAGGCCGAAGGGCAACGGCTGGGTCCGCGCGATCACGTCGTCCCGGACGCCCTCTCCCAGGTAGTAGAACGTCGTACCGGTGGGCTCGACCGGCTGGTTGTTCACATACAGGGTGGGCACCCAGTACGACGACTTGTCCTCGGCCGGGTTGCAACTGGTGGGTGAGTTGACCAGGTCGTCGACGGTGGTGTTGGCGTTCGTCACGGTGGCGCCGAAGAAACTGTGCAGGTGCGAGGCTCCCGGCAGGTTCGGGAACACGATCGGATCGTCCGGCAGCCGATGGGTGTAGGGGCAATCGGCAAGGAACTCCGCGACCCGGACGATCGGGCCGCCACTGGCGTGCTGGCTGGTGCTCACCAGATAGGCACCGAGCAGCCCGACCAAGGCGACAACGATGGCGCCGAGGTGGAGAGCACGGCGAGGTGGTGGGCGGGTGATAGAGCCGTCCATGGGGTCTCCCAGTTAGTGGTAGATGCGGACGTAGTCGACGAGCATCCGCGACGGGAATGGCGTAGCGGCGTCGGGCGGGCCAGGGAAGTCGCCGCCGACTGCCAGGTTGAGGATCAGGTAGAACGGGTGGTCGTAGATCCACGGCCCCCGAGTGGCTTCCAACTGGGCCTTGTCCACCGTGAAGACGGTCTGGCCGTCGACCTGGTAGGTGATGCCGGTGCTGTTCCAGAGCATCGTCCAGGTGTGGAAGTCGTTGGCGAAGTCCGCTCCACCCGGCAGGCCGTACGACCCGCCGTACCCGCCGGCACCGTTGTACGCCGGGGCGTGCAGCGTCGAGTAGCCCTTGGTGGTCTCGCGGCCGAGGATCTCCATGATGTCGATCTCGCCGTTGTAAGGCCACGGGCGGCCGGTCAGGAAGTCCGCGCCCATCATCCAGAAGGCGGGCCAGAAACCGTTGCCCTTCGGCACCTTGATCCTCGCCTCGACCTTGCCGTACGTCGTACTGAACTTGTTGCCGGTGTTCATCCGGGCCGAGGTGTACTGGCAGGTGCCGCTGCCGCTGACCGGGTCGATCGGGCACGCCGAACCGGGGGTGACCTCCCGACGGGCCTCCAGGACGAGGTGACCCGCACCGTCCATCGAGGCGTTGTTGTGGTTCGTGTAGACCTGCAGTTCGCCGTTCTGACCGTTGCCCGGGTCGGCGGACCACTTGGCGGCATCGGGCTTGGTGCCGGCGGCGGTGTTGAATTCGTCGGCCCAGATCAACTGCGGCGGGTTGGCCGGGTCAGCCGGCGGCGTCGGCGGCGTGTTCGGCGCACCGCCAGTGCCGTAGACGTCGAAAGCCCATAAGGAATAGCCATACGGCGTGTTCCGCTGGGTGCCGTACATCCGGACGTAGCGGCCGGACCCGGTGATGTTCAGCGTCTCCTTGAAGCCGGGACCGCTGGTGGTCGTGTAGATCGGCGTCCAGTTGTTCGCATCGTTCGAGACCTGTACCTGGTACGACTTCGCCGACGCCGGGTCCCATTGCAGGACGACCTTGTCGATCTGCGCGACAGCACCGAGGTCTACGTAGATCCAGCCCGGGTCGACCCAGCCGACATCCGTGGCAGTGGCCCAACGGCTGGCCGGGTCCAGATCGAACGCCCTGGCAGGTGTGCATTCGAAGCAGTTGCCGTCGCTCTGCTGCGTCGAGGCGAAGCCGGGCTTGTTGTAGGAAAGCAGTTTGCTGCCGGGCGCCGGTCCGGTGCCAGTACTGCCGAAGACCTTGAACTCCCAGAGAGAGTAGCCGTACTGGGTGGCGCGCTGGGTGCCGAGCACGCGGACGTAGCGCCCGGAGCCGGTCACGTTCAACGTCTGGTTGCCGCCGGTGCCGGTGGTGGTCTGGTAGATCGAGGTCCAGCTACTGCCGTTGGCCGACACCTGGACCTGGAAGGCCCTCGCGTACGCCGTCTCCCAACTGAGCGCCACCTGACTGACGGTGGCGGTCTGGCCGAGGTCGACCTGGATCCATTGCGGGTCGGCGAAACCGCTCGACCAGCGGGTGCCGGGGTCGCCGTCGACCGCGGCCGTCGCCGGGAAGGCGACGTTCTCGGCCGACGAGGCGGTAGCGGGTTTGCCCTGCGACAAGAGGGCGTCCGCCGCGCCGGCGGGCGGGCTGACGACCAGAGCTAGCAAGAAACTCATCGCGACCGCGATGAGCAGCGCGGCCCGGAGGCGCGCAGGTCTACGAGACGATCTCATGGCATCTCCTGGGGCGAGGAAGACCGGGGGAACGTTCCCTAAGCCTGAGAGTGGTGCGCCGCAGGAGCAGTGTCAAGACCTCATCCGACATCGGATAGCAATCGAGAAGTAACACTGTGTGCAAAAGGAGGCTTCTCCCTCGCGTAGCCAGGCCGCCGATGCTTGACAACCTCCTTACCCGAGCCGATGCTCAATCAGGGAACGCTCCCCAGATGGCAGCGGAGGGTGGCGTGAGACGACCGACCTTGCACGCGGTCGCGGCCCGGGCCGGCGTGTCCAAGTCCAGCGTGTCCCGGGTGATCAACGGCGAGCCCACGGTCGCGCCCGAGATCCGGAAGATCGTGATGGCCGCGGTCAGCGAGCTCGGCTACGTCCCGAACGGCGCGGCCCGCAACCTGGTCACCCAGCGAACCAACACGATCGCCATCATCGTCTCCGACCCCCCGGCCGGTCTGGTGTCCGACGACCCGATGTTCGC
>JAWWOY010000254.1:0-2549 GCA_033851195.1 Kribbellaceae bacterium
GCCCGGTCAGCTCGACGCCGGTCAGCACCACGTTCGCCTTGACGCTCTCGCCGACGCCGCGGAGGTTGACCAGGGCAATCAACGCCATGAACGACAGTGCCGTGATCATCAGCACCGAGCCGTGCGACGAGTCGATCCCGACGGCCTTGAAGAAGTTCTCCGAGAAGGCCTTCGACGCGCTGGACGCCGAGGTGAGCCCGGAACACATCACGGCGAAGGGGAGCAGGAAGGTGAGGAAGTGGATGCCGAGTAGCTCGTGGCTGTCAGCATCGCCACGACGAACGCACAGAGGAAGGACAGCCAGACCGCGCCGCCGACCTCCCCCGCGACCTTGCCGGTCAGCGCGTAGACGCCGGTGCCGAGAATGTCGCCGACCACGAACAGCAGCAGTCCGGGGCCCATCACCCGCTTCAGTTCAGGACGGTCGGCGGTGCTCGTCGTCCCGGCACTCACGCCCAGGTGAATCGGCGTGGCTGGATCCCTCGGCCTGTCACCATAGGCGCGTGATGCATCTGCGCCTGATCGTTCCGCCCGAGCGCACCGGGCGTGTCCTGGACACGCTCGTCGCCGATGACCGGCTGACCAGTGTGGTGCTGCTGCCGGCCGCCGCGCTCCGGCCGGCCGGCGACGTGATCGAGTGCGACGTGACCCGGGAGGCCGCCTCCGATGTGCTGTCCTGGTTGAAGGATCAGGGACTGTACGACGACGGCGCGGTGGCGCTGACGGCAGTCGACGCCGCCCCGTCGAGGAATGCTCGTGAGACCGAGCGGGCAGCACCCGGGGCGCCGGACGATGCGGTGATCTGGGACGCCGTGGTGGATCAGGCGTACAACGAGGTCGGGGGATCCTGGGCCTACTACACGTTCCTCACGCTGGCCACGATGATCGCGGCTGTTGCCGTCGTCACCGATTCGGCCATTCTCGTGGTAGGCGCGATGGTGGTCGGCCCCGAGTTCGGCGTCGTCGCCGCACTGGCGCTCGGACTCGCCCTCGACAAGCGTGGGCTGACTTACAGAGCGTTCCTGTTGCTGCTCAAGGGGTTCGCGCTGGCGATCCTGGTGACCGCGCTCTTCGCGTTGCTGGCGCGAGCGGTGGGCTGGATCGACGCCGGCGACGTGACCGCGGCCCGGCCGCTGACCGGCTTCATCTGGCGGCCGGACCGGTGGTCCGTGGTGGTCGCTGTGCTGGCAGGCTGCGCCGGCGTGCTCTCGCAGACCGCGGGTCGCTCGAACGCTCTGGTCGGCGTCTTCATCTCGGTGACGACCGTTCCTGCCGCTGGCGATCTCGCGCTTTCGACCGCAGTCTGGGCGCCGCAGCAGATCGCCGGATCGGCGGCGCAACTGGGGATCAACCTGGCCGGGATGACGCTCGCCGGCGTGGCGACGCTGCTGCTTCAACGCACGATTTGGCGGGCGTTCGCTCGTCACAGCGCCAAGCCCGATGACAGCCAAGTAACAGTCCAGTAACCGCCCAATTCACAGCCCGCTGACCTGCAGTCGTATTTTTGCGTAACACGATTGAACTATTGCGCTCAGGTGTTACAAATTTGTATGCTCCTCGTCACAATGAGCAACGGCTGATCACCGGCCTCTGTCCCCCGCTCGATTCCCTCGCACCCACGCCCCCAGGAAAGCGAGTGCCGCCCCGATGTCCTCACCTGATCACTTCAGCGTGCCCGGAAGCCCACCATCCACGCCACGGAGACGGCGGCTCGGCACCGGCATCGCCGCCGTTCTGGTCGCCTCAGGCCTTGCCGTGGCAACAGTCATCACGTCCGTCGAGGGTCCGAGGCCCGCAGCCGCCGCGTCATTGGCTGCGAAGTCGGTCTTCGACGTCGCCGGTCGCGGTGCTACGGTCCCGTTCCTCGAGCAGGAGGCCGAGAGCGCCGCCACCAACGGCACGGTCATCAGTGGCCGCTCCGCCGAGACCCTCGCGGGCGAGGCATCAGGCCGGCAGGCCGTCACACTCGCCGGCCAGGGCAAGTACGTCGAGTTCACCCTGACCGCGCCGGCCAACTCGATCGACCTGCGGTACAGCCTGCCGGACTCCGGCGACGGCGCCGGCCTCAACTCCACGGCCGGTCTCTACGTGAACGGCGCGAAGAACCGCGACCTGAACCTCACCTCCCGCTACAGCTGGTACTACGGCTCATACCCGTTCACTAACCGGCCTGGCGACGGCCATGGACACCACTTCTACGACGAGACGCGTGCGCTGGTGGGCAGCACTCTGCCGGCCGGTACCAAGATCAAGGTCCAGATCGACGCTGCGTCGGCTCCGGCGACAACGGTCGACCTCGCCGACTTCGAGCAGGTCGCTGGTCCCGCAGGTCAGCCGGCGAACTCGTTGTCGGTGACCGCCTACGGTGCCACGCCCGGTGACACCACGGACGACGCGAACGCGTTCGACGCCACCGTCGCCGCGGCGAAGAGCCAGGGCAAAGAGGTGTGGATCCCGCAGGGCTCCTTCATCCTCAACCACCACATCACCGTCGACCAGGTCACCCTCCGCGGCGCCGGACCGTGGTACTCGGAACTCCACGGCATCCG
>JAWWOY010000311.1:0-13889 GCA_033851195.1 Kribbellaceae bacterium
GGGCGATGTTGATGTTGACGAACCGCACAGCCGGGTTCTGGAAGGCGGTCCGGGAGGCCGTGGTGAAGTCGCCGTAGCGGGTTCCGATCCCGATCACCAGGTCGGCGGTCTCCGCGAGTGTGTTGGCCGCGGTGGTCCCCGTCGAGCCGATCGCGCCTACGGACTGGGGGTGGTCGTAGCGCAGGGATCCCTTACCTGCCTGACTCTCAGCCACCGGGATTCCGGTCGCCTCGGCGAACGCCTTGAGCGCATCGTGCGCGCCCGAGTAGGCGACGCCTCCACCCGCGACGATCAGCGGGCGCCGGGCCGACCGGATCAGCTCTGCCGCTCTGTCGACAATCGATGCCTCAGGCAACGGCCGGGCGATATGCCACTCACGCTCGGCGAACAACTCCTCGGGCCAGTCGTGGGCTTCGGCCTGCACATCCTGTGGCAAGGCGAGCGTCACCGCACCCGTCTCGACCGGGTCGGTCAGCACCCGCATGGCGTTCAAGAGGGCCGACGGCAGCTGTTCGGGCCGCCAGACCCGGTCGAAGTACTTCGATACCGGCCGGAACGCATCGTTCACCGAAACATCGCCAGCGGTCGTGCTCTCCAACTCCTGCAGCACTGGCGTTGCCACCCGGGTGGCAAAGACGTCCGAAGGCAGCAGCAGGACCGGCAGCCTGTTCACCGTGGCCAGGGCCGCGCCGGTGATCATGTTGGTCGAGCCTGGCCCGATGCTCGCCGTACATGCGTAGGTCTGGAGGCGGTCGCGGGTCCGGGCGAACGCGGAGGCGGTGTGTACCATCGCCTGCTCGTTGCGGGCCAGGATGTACGGCAGCGCCTCGGGGTCGGCGAGTTCGGACTGCAACAACGCCTGACCGATGCCCGCCACGTTGCCGTGACCGAAGATGCCGAAGCAGCCGGCGAACAGCTTCTGCCGCTGGCCGTCCCGCTCCGAGTACTGGACGCTCAGGAACCGCACCAGGGCCTGGGCGACAGTGAGCCGCACCGTCATCGCTGTCCTCCGAAAGGTAGGCGGGGATCGATCTGTTGGGTGTCCCAAAGCTCGCGCACCCAGCCGTGCTGCGGGTCGTCGCAGATCAGCCACTCCCGCTCTGTACCGGGCCCGGCCATCACGTTCAGGTAGTACATGTCGTAGCCGGGTGGCGCCATCGCCGGCCCATGCCAACCGTGCGGCACCAACACGACATCGCCGCTGCGCACCTCGGCCAGTACGTCGATCGGCCGCTCGTCGGTGCCGTAGACCCGCTGGTACCCGATCGGGTCGTTGCCCTTGACACCTTCTGGTGCATCGTCGGAGAGCTGCAACTCGAAGTAGTAGATCTCCTCGAGCTCGCTCTCCTTGCCGGGCCGGTGCTCGTCATGCTTGTGCGGCGGGTACGACGACCAGTTGCCAGCCGGGGTGAGTACTTCGCAGGCGATGATGGAGTCGGCCTCGAGCACGGCCGGGGTACCGAAGTTCCGCACCTGCCTGGAGGCCAGGCCGGCGCCCCGCAACTCGGTCTCGACCTGCTCCACTCCGAGCCGCCGGAACGGAAACTCCTTAGCGGCACGCGCGTGCGGGAAGGCGATCCGCGCTCCACCCGCACTGACGACGGCCATGGTGGAACCGATCGGGACATAGGCCAGATCCGTTGCGCCGGCGAAGACATCAGCCCGGCCGCCCAACGGAACGGTCTCGCCGTCGACGATCACCTCGGCCGATCCGGACAGTGGCAGGACCAGCCATTCGCAATTCCCCGTGTCGATCTCGACGGACTGCCCGGGCTGCAGCGTCGCGACGTACAGGCCGGTGTGGTCCCACTCCTTCTCGCCAGGACTGACCGCCAACTCGAAGCCATCGCGCGCAGTCGACCCCGCAGGGCGGAACCACTCGGTCATGCGGCACCTCCGTGGACAAGGTCAGCGGCTTGATCGACGGCGGAGGCGACGTCGCCGTTCGGCGGGAACAGCAGCGCGCGCCCGACGACGAGTCCGCGCACCGACGGCAGGCTCAAGGCCTTGCCCCACGATGCATAGGTCTCCTCGGGCGCCACGATCGGATCACCGCCGAGCAGCAGTGTCGGCAAGGTCGTTGCCTCCATCACCCGAGCGAGATCGTCGACGACCGGCAGTTTCAACCAGGTGTAGGCACTGGTCGCACCGAGTCCGGCCGCGATGTGCACCGAACGGATCACCGAGTCCGGGTCGAGCAGGTTGGTCACGCGTCCGTTTCGCCGGGTGGACCAGAACGGTTCGACCATCGCCATCAGCCGATGCGCGGCCAGGGCCGACACCGCCCGGGCGCTGGACTCCAGCGTGGCCACCGTGCCGGGATCGTCCAGGTCGATCCGGGTCAGCATCTTGCCACCGTCCAGCCGGCGCGCGATCAGGTCGTCCGCCGTACCGTAAGCGGTGAAGCGGTCGTCCAGTTCGAAGGCGGCACCCTGCAGACCGCCCCGGTTCATCGAGCCGATGACTACCTTGCCCTCGAGCGCACCAAGCAGCAGGAGGTCCTCCAGGACATCCGGAGTCGCCAGGACGCCGTCCACGCCGGGCCGCTCGAGTGCGGTCACGAGTCGGTCGAGCAGGCCTGGCCGGCTGGCCATCGCCATCCGGTCGTCACGGACCCCGAGCGCGCCCCGGGCCGGGTGGTCGGCCGCGACCAGCAGCAGCCGGCCGTCCTCGCCGACCACCTCGCGGCGCTTCCGGTTCCGCCAGGCCTTGGCGATCCGCTCGGGATGGCGGGCTCTGATCTCCGTGAGGTACTGCGTGTTCACGCGTTCTCCTCCTCGTGGCCGGCTGAACCGTCCAACAGCGCCAGCACTTCAGCCTCGGTGGGCATCGCGGTCGAGCACTCCAACCGGGAGGCGACGATCGCGCCTGCGACGTTCGCGAACCGGATCACCCGCTCCAACGGCCAGCCGGCCAGCAACCCGTGACAGAGAGCACCGCCGAAACTGTCGCCCGCGCCGAGGCCGTTGACCACCTCGACTCCGAACGGCGGTACCTCGACCCGTTCCTCCCGGGTCCGGGCCAGCACCCCCTTCGGGCCCTGCTTGACGATCGCGAGGTCGAGTCCCCGGTCCAGCAGCGCCTGCGCGGCCTTGTCCGGTTCCGTCTCGCCGACCGCGACCTCACACTCCTCCCGGTTGCCGACGGCAACGGTACAGTGCTCGAGCGCACGGCTGACCTGTTGGTGCGCCTCGCTCGGATCGGTCCAGAACATCGGCCGGTAGTCCAGGTCGAGCACCGTGATCGGCTTGCGCGCCCGGGCCTCCCAAGCAGCGAAATGCGCTGACCGGCTCGGCTCGGCGGACAGTCCCGTGACCGTCGACCAGTAGATCTTCGCGTCCTTGATCGCCTCAAGGTCCAGCTCATCGGGATTGATGACCAGATCGGGTGCCTTCGGAAAACGGTAGAAGTACAGCGGGAAATCGTCCGGCGGGAAGATCTCGCAGAAGGTGATCGGCGTCGGCAGGCCGTCGACCGGACTGACGAACCGGTCGTCCACGCCGAGCTCGCCGAGGGTGCGGTGGATGAAGGTGCCGAACGGGTCATGACCGGTCCGGCTGATCACAGCCGACTTGCGCCCGTGCTTAGCCGCGGCCACTGCCACGTTGGTCGCGCTGCCGCCGAGGAACTTGCCGAAGCTGTCCACGTCCTCCAGATGCAGCCCGGTCTGCAACGGATAGAGATCGACGCCGATCCGCCCGATGGTGAGTACGTCGTCGGCCATCTCAGGCCACCCCGGCGATGCTTCGCAGGTGCTCGATGCTGGTCCGTACGTCGGCCGCCGGCCCGTCGCCGTTCGGCCGCGCCGGCAGGATCGTGTCCTGCTCCAGCACGTACCAGCCGTCGTACCCAACCTTCTCCAGCGCGGTCACGATGGTGGCGAGGTCGATGTCGCCGCGCCCGAGCGGGCGGTACATCCCCTGCCGAACGGCATCGGTGTAACTCACCTCGCCGGTCTGCACCTTCGCCGCCCAGGCCGCGTCGACGTCCTTCAGATGGGTGTGCCGGATCCGGTCGGCGTGCTGAAGGGCCAGGGCCACCGGGTCCACTCCGCCGATCAGCAGGTGGCCGGTGTCGAGGGTGAGCCCGATGGAACTGCCTTCGAGTACCCGGTTCACGTCGTCCGCGTTCTCGACCATCGTGCCGACATGCGGATGCAAGGTGCCTCTCACGCCGTGCGTCGCAGCGATGGCGGCCAGCCGGTCGAGGTTGGCGAGCAACGTTGACCAGCCGGGCTCGTCCAGCACCGGGCGATCGTCGTACCCGTCCTGTCCGGTCGCGGCGGCCAGCACGAGCGTGCCGGCGCCCGCGGCGGTGAAGCCTTCCAACGCTCGCTCGATCTCGGCGGCAGGATCGTGAGCCGGATCATGCAGTACGACGGGGACGAACCCGCCGACCGCTCGCAGGCCCACATCAGCGAGCTTCTTCGCCTTCTCCGCCGGGTCCTCAGGCAGGAAGCCGTCCGGACCGAATTCGGTAGCGGCCAGGCCCAGATCGCGCATCTGGTTCAGTACCGTGTCCGGGTCGTACTGCCAGCCCCAGTCCGGGACCTCACAGACGCCCCAGGAGATCGGGGCCGCGGCGATCCGGGCAGAAACGTCAGTCATCGGGCGACTTCCTCCAGTTCGACGACCCGGTTCTCGTGCCGGGAGAGTTCGCAGGCATCGGCGATCCGGAACGCCTGCAGCGCATCGCGGACCGTGCACGGCACCTCGCGGGTGCCGGCGACCACCTCGGTGAAGGCGGTCAACTCGGCGACATAGGCCGGCCGGAACCGGTCCATGAACGTGCCGTGCGGCTTCCCCGCGGGGAAGGCGACACCAGGCTCGACAGAGACCAGCGCGGTGTGATCGTCCAGCCCGACCGCGATCGAGCCCAGGCTGCCCAGCACCTCCATCCGGACGTCGTGCCCGGCCGCGTTGTAGCGGGTGCCGCTGACCGAGACGAAGGTGCTGTCGTCGAGGGTGAGCAGGGCCGCCGCCGCGTCCACGTCGCCGTACTGGCCGAAGAACGCCTCGCCGCGGTTGGCGCCGGTCGCGAAGACACTGACCACCTCACGGCCGGTGACGAAGCGGATGATGTCGAAGTCATGCACCGTGCAGTCGCGGAAGAAGCCACCCGACGTCGGGATGTACTCCTGCGGCGGCGGGGAAGCGTCGTTGGTGTTCGCGCGGATGTGGTGGATCCAGCCCAGCTCGCCCGCGGCCACCTTCTGTGCGGCAGCGCGGTAGCCGCCGTCGAAGCGCCGCTGGAAGCCGATCTGCACCGGCACATCGCCGGCCTCGACCTGCGCGACGACCCGCTCGGTGTCGGCGAGGTCCTGCGCGACCGGCTTCTCGCAGAAAGTCGGGAGCCCCGCTTCGAGACCCTTGGCGATCAGGTCCGCATGGGCCGAGGTGGCCGCAGCGATGACGAACCCGTCGAGCCCTTGGCGCAGCAGCGTGTCCACCTCCGCGGCGTACTCGAGGCCCAGCTCTTTGGCGACCGCCTCGGCCCGGCCCACGTCGGCGTCCGCGACGACGACCTGTTCAACCGCCGGCAGGCCCTTCAGCGTGGCGGCGTGGAACGCCCCGATCCGCCCGACTCCGACCAACCCGATTCGCATCCCGTGTTCCCTCTCGTCCCGCAGCGTTGTGGTGCCCAACGTTGCTAGTAGGCTCGGGGGTTGTCAATACTTTGTTAACACATTTTGACGTAGGGACATACAAACGTCCTTCATGTACCATCCCGCCATGGCCGCCCTGCCGATCCAGCTCGATCGGACGAGCCCGGTGCCGCTTTATCACCAGCTCGCCGAACAACTGACCGCTGCCATCAGCGGCGGCACACTGCTCCCCGGCGACCCCTTCGAGAACGAGCTGGCAATGGCCGACCGGCTCGGCCTCTCCCGCCCGACCGTGCGCCGGGCGATCGCCGAACTGGTGAACAAGGGACTGCTGGTCCGCCGGCGCGGCATCGGCACCACCGTCGCCAACCAGATGGTGCACCGCCGAGCCGAACTCACCAGCCTGTACGACGACCTGATGCGCGAAGGCCGCAAGCCGCGCACCGACGTACTGTCCCTGGTCTGCGACGCGAAGGACGATCGCGCTGCCGAGGCGCTGGGGTTACCACCGGGCACGCCGCTGGTCGCGATCGTGCGGCTCCGTTATGCCGGGGACATGCCGTTGGCGATCATGCGCAACTGGCTGCCGCCGGCACTGGAGGACCTGACCGTCGCCCAATTGGAGGAGGACGGCCTGTACGCCGTGCTGAGGGCGCGGGGCATCCGCCCGACGGTGGCGCGCCAGCGGATCGGCGCCCGCAACGCCACCACCGAGGAGCGCCGGACCCTGCACATGTCCAAGGCCGAGCCCCTCGTCACCATGACCCGCAGCGCCTATGACGCCGACGGCTCCCCGGTCGAGTTCGGCGACCACTGCTACCGAGCCGACCAGTACTCCGTCGAGGTGATGGTCTCCGAACGCTGAATTCCCCGATGGTGGTGGGAGGCGGTACCTGCGCCGTCGGTCGGTGCGGTTGTGTGATCGGGTGGCTGGCAGAATCTGCGGGTGACGACTCTTGGCGAACTGGTTGGCAGCAGTGAATATCCGGGACGCGGTCTGGCGATCGGGCGGGATGCCCGAGGTGTACCTTTCGCCGCCTACTGGTTGACTGGTCGGAGTGCGGCCTCGCAGCAGCGGGACGTCACTCTGGCGGACACCGAGATCGTCGTACAGGACCTCAGCGGTTCCGCAACCGACGACCTACGGCACTACACCGCCGCAGTCCGCGGCGACGACTGGGTGATCGTTGGCAACGGCAACCATGTGAGCGAGCTGGCGGAGACCCGTGGACAGAACGTCGATCCACAGTTGGCGCTCCGGAACCTGGCCTATGAGCCCGACCCGCCGATCCTCACACCACGCATCGCAGCCGCGGCGGATCTCGCCGGCCACGAGTTGCGCGGTGTGGTTATCGGTTCGGCCAGGTCTTACCCGGGCGCCGAAGACCACGTCCAGCATCCATCCCTGCACACCGCCCGCATCGAGCCTGGCACCGCTGTCATGACCACCACGTACGCCGGGACCGCCGAGCAGGTGGTCACCGATGGGCAGCCAAGGACGGTAGCGGTGCCGTCCGGTTGGAATTCACTGGCCGAAATCCTCTGGGACCTCCTCAATCCGACCCTGCGAGTCGCCGTCGTGGTCGTGCCCCTGCACACCGGTTCGTTCCGCGACGGAACAACTCTCACCCGCCGTGCGGGTACCCCACGTTCGGGAGGAAGCCGATCGACGAGGTGATCGGTGCGAACCGGTCGGAGCGAAGCGCGCGCACCAGCCGTCAGTCGATCGGCGGCGAGTCGTCAGCGACGATGCTGTAGTTGGGGACCTCCTCCTTGCCGGCCAGGACCCGCTCTCCGTTCGACGGCAGCAGAGCCCGCGCCGGCATCAGGCCGAATAGACAGTGATCGCACCAGAACACCGCCGTACCGGACTCCGCGATCTGATCCGGCACGATGAAGATGAGCCGGAGGTCGCTCCGTGCACAGTGCGGGCACTGCACACCTGCCATCCCGCCCGGATCCGCATAACAGTCCTGGAAGGCGTCCATCCACGCCGCGTACTCGGATCCGGGGCCGCTGTACCTGGAACTTCTCATGCCACCTATCCCGTCGGGCCCTGCTGGGCTGCCCACCACGCGTCCTCGAACTCGTGCGCAGCCCGCTCCCACGCATTGCCTTGATCGTAGTCCTTGGGATATCCCATCCCTGATCTGAGCTGATCGACGTGGAACCGCTCGTGAGCCAGCGTGCGAGCCAACTGTTCCTCGTTGCGGAACGCATCCCGGTACAGCGTGATTTTCTGGTTGGGCGCCGTCGAGCCGTACATGCCCGCCTTCGACTTGTCGATGCCCACTGACACGTCGGACAAGTCGATGCCGTACTTCTCGGCGGTCGCGCAGACGCACTCCATGGACATCGGCAACTTGGCGCCGCGGCCGGTCGGCCGGGCGTTCCGGAGCGCGTCAGCCTTGGGACCGCGCGATCCGATCGCCCTGGCTGCGGACGCAACCTTGCCGGCACCTGCCTTCGCCGCACCCGAGACCGCTGACGTCGCTGATCGGGCCGAATTCGCGACGGCCGAGCCCGCCTTGCTCGCGGCGGCGGTCACAGCCTTGCCTGCCGTGGTGTTGGCGAGTGCGCGCGCACCTGCTCCGAGGCCGCCCAGTGCACCGGCGGTGAGGCCTCCGACCGCGGCGCCGATGCCGACCTCCATCCCGAGGCCACCCCAGGAGAAGTCCTTTTTCCCTTCGGCGACGTCCACGCCGTAGCCGGCCGCCGCGCCGGCCGCGCCAGCCGCCACACCGGCCACGATGAGGCACCCGATCCCGGTGGCACAGACCGCCCCGATGGCGATGCCGACCCCGATCCCGACGGCGATGTTCGTGACCAGGCCCTTGTGCTCGTCGACCCAGTCGACTGCCTTGCCGGCGCCACTCTTGACCGCGTTCCAGGCTCCCGACAGGCTCCAGAGGCCGGTCGGATCCAGGTAGGTGACCGGGTTGTTCTCGGCGTAGGAGTAGGCATTCGCCGCCTGGGCGGACGACCCGTCGCTGGCCGGGTCGGTAGAAAGGAACCGCCCCAGCCCCGCGTCGTAGTAGCGGGCACCGAGCGCGATCAGCCCGGTGGTCGGGTCCTTCGTCTTGCCCAGCCAACCGTGTTCGGTAGGCAAGGACGGCACCAGGTTGCGTATCTCGCCGAATGGCGAGTAATACGTCCGGTTGACCAGCCCGGTGCCGTCGGCAACCGAGAGCTGGGCCGAACCCTGCGTATCGTTCAGCTGCCAGACGACATTGCCGAGCGTCAACCGCTGCGCGATCGAGACTCCGGCCTGGTCGTAGAACCGGGTCGCAGTCTTCAGCACGCCGGCCACCACGGTGATCTCCTCACCGTCGATGTACAACGTCGCGGCGATCCCGAGCGGATCGACACGCGCCATCCGGGTTCCGTCCGGAGAGTAGACGAACTCGGTCCTGCTGACCAGCGTGCTGGTCTCGGACTCCAACTGATGCTGGGAGTTCCAGTCCAACTTGGTCGGGATCAGCCCGCCGAGCAGCCCAGGACGCTCAGCCATCGCTCCGTTCGCGTCGTACTTGAACGACTCCGCTCCGGCGCGGGTGACGGCGTGCGGGTGCGCCGCATCGCCGTAGGTGTATTGCTTCGTCTGGCCGAGCGACCTGGCCGAGGTGAGATTGCCGTCGGGCGAGTAGGTCCAGGACTGGTTGAAGCCCGCCGGGCCGTCGTGCACCAGCGGCGATCCGGCGTCGGAGCAGTCCGTCTTGGCCGTGGTCCAGCCGTGCGAGAGCCGGTTCAGGCCGTCGTAGTCGAAACAGGTCGCGACAGCGTCCGGCCTGCTCGTATCGGTGATCTGCTGGATGTTGCCGGCCGGGTCCCAGGAGTAGGCGTCGTCCTGCTCGGCCTTGACATCGCCGTTCAGGGGGTTGCCGACCAGCGTCTGGATCCGCGAGACCCGTTGGGTGTCCTGCGCGTACGAGTACGCCCGGGTCAGCGAGTAATGGGTGTTGGCATAGGTCCGGCCCGCCAGCTTGCCATCCGCGGCGTAGCCGGTGGACGACACGTACGGATCGGTGTTGGTATTGCCTGTCAGCGGGTCCGTCAACTCGCCCGAGACAGCGGCCGGGTTGCCCAAGTCGTCGTACCCGGTGGTGATGGTCTCCTTCGGCGCACCGAGGACCGGGTCGAGGTAGGTCTTCGAGACGACGTGGTCCGCGGCGTCATAGCCATAGTTCAGGGTGTACGACGAACCGTGGAGCAGGCCGCCGACTCCCTGCGGGAAGCTCCACCGCTGCCCGGTGACGCGGCCGCGCGTGTCGTAGCCAGTGATTGCGCGGGTGAACTCCTTGCCACCCGAGAAGGTCGTCTGCGCCACCGCACGGCCGATGCCGTTGGCTATCGCGGTCGAGTCGTAGGACCAGGCCGAAACTTTCCGGCCGGTGCCGACCGGACCGGACCAACGCGCGGTCGGACGGTTCAGCGCGTCGTACTCGGTCGAGATGGTCGGGCCGGAGCCGGCTGCGAGTGTCTTGGCGTCCCAGCTGGCCACCGGGTTTCCGACCCCGTCGTACTCGGTACGGGACTTCCCGGCATCCGGATCGGTCGCATCAGTACGGCGATTCAGCAGGTCGTAGGCGAAAGTCGAGCGGTGCCCTGCCGGGTCGGTGCTGGTCGCGACCTGCCCGGACGGGTTATAGGTGAGGATCGTCGCGACCTTGGCGGGTCCGCTCCCGTCCTCGGATCGGACCTGGCGACCACGCACGTCGGTCCAAGTGGTCTTGACCACGCCACCGTCCGGCGGGCTGGTCCGGACATGGTCACCGAAATAGGCCGTCCCGGCCGACCACAATTCCTTGCCCTGAGCAACGTGCGCGGACTTCGTCTCACGACCCAACGAGTCGTAGCTGTGCCGGGTCTCGACGACCTCACCGGCCGGCACGGCTTGCAGAACGCTGCCGGCCTGAGCCGGTACCACCACCGGCAGCGTCTCGGCCGCGACGTGCCCGGCGTCGTCGTACCGGGTGTCGGTCACGATCGCCTTCGGCGCGTCCGCAGTCGAGGCGGGCGACACCTCCTGCGCCTGACGATCGCGACCCTGCGAATCGAGGAAGGACCACAGGGTCACGTAATGCGTGCCGGACTGCAGTTGCTTGCTGACCACCAGCGGCGGCGCCTTATGTGAAGGGTCGAGCTGGTAGCTGTACACCTTGGCGGCTGGAGCATCCGCGGCTTGATCCGGCATCCGGACCGAGGTGAGGCGGCCGAGCGGGTCGTAGCTGCTCGTCGTCAGCTGACCGTTGGCGTCCTTGATGCTCGCGGGCTGCTGACGGTCGGGGTCCATCGTGGTGACCTCGACCTGGCCGAGCGCGTTCGTCTCGGTGACCGTCGTCGGCCGCCCCAACTCGGGCGCATAGACGGTCTTCGAGACGTTGCCGTTGCCGTCGGTCTCGGTTACGGACCGGCCGTAGGCGTCGAAGGTGGCGGAGGTTGTGACGGACTTCGTGATCTGGTCCGGACCGCTCGCGTCGACCGCGGCCACCGTCTTGGTCACGTCGCCCTTGCCGACCGGACCGCCGGCGATGTCCGAGCCGCCGTAGTACTGGTCTTTGCCCGAGACCAGGCTCTTCGGCGCCGCACAGGTTCCGACGTACGTGCGGATCCGGTAGGGGAACGCCAGCATCCAGGCATCGATGGTTGCGGCGTCGCGCGCGTAACTGGTCCGAGTGCAGCGGACGTCGTCGCCCGCTGCGTCGACCACGTCGAGGGCCTGACCATAGTCGTCGTAGGTCGTGGTCATCCGGGTCGTCCGGGTGGTGCGGGTGCCGCCCGTCTCGGGAACAACCGTCTCCCGTTTGACCGACTCGCTCTCCACCACCAGATGGGCGTCGTCGTCGGGATCGGTCTTGCCGGGCTCGAGCGGGGTGGTCTTGGCCGAGACGTAGCTGTGCAGCTCACCGCCCAGCTCGTACGCCGCAGCGCCCGCGGCGTCGAGCTGGAACTGCTGGGTCTCGCGCTCCTTGCCGCGCAGCCACGGCGAGTCCTTGACCGAGGTGCCCTGCGAGTCGACCACGTCGACGGACTTGGTCCCGCCGGCCGCCGTGCGGTCCCCGTCCATGCCCTGGAAGAACAGATTCCGGGTCAGCTCGACCGGGCGCGCGGCGGCCTCGCCCCGGAAGGCCGGGTCGGACATCTTGACCACGTCAACCGAGCCGTAGCCGCGCCAGTCGCTCCAGGTCTTCCGCTTCGCCGGGGTGACGTCGTCATCGTCGTAGTGCCAGGACGGCTTGCCGCGGTACCGGTACTCGTTGACCTGCGGCGGCGCGCCACCGGCCTGGTCGACCACGGTCACCTTGTCGACCAGATAGCGGTGCCACCAGCCGAAGCCGGAACTGTTGTCGTTCGAACGCCAGGCGGGGAAGCACGTCTGGGTGTTCGAGTCCGCCTTACCCTCGGGGATGGTCTCGATGGTGCAGCCGTCGGGTTGGCCGTAGTTCACCTCGACGCGACGGCCGAGCTCGTCGGTGACCGTGGTGACCCGCAGCTTCTCCAACTTCGGTACGCCGCTGTCGGGGGCGGCGTCGACCCGGTTGGGCGACTCGCGACCGGCGATCTCGACAGTGGGCAGCGACTGCTCACCCGAGCCACCGAGGCCGATCTGGTGGAACCGCTCCAGCCAGAGCGAGGCGCTGGTCCCATCGGACGGCTTCGGGAACGAGTAGGTGAAGTCGACCCGGTCCACGTCGACGAAGTTGTCGCCGTCGTTGCGCTGCGCGGTCACGGAACGCAGCAGATTGCCGGTGAAGAAGCTCGGCGACTTCTGCTCGTCGCCGGTGCAGCTCCCGGTGCACAGCTGATCCAGCGGCACGTCCGGATAAGAAGAAGCGTGGTCCTTGTCGAAGGCCGGGCAGGTGCCGGAGCCGTCCGCCGCCTCGATGCAGCGCAACTCGGTGGTGAAGTGCAACCGAGCCGGCGCCGTCGTACTCTCCGCGCCGGACCGCTGCGAGTAGACGATGTCGCGGACATGGCCACCGCGGACGTACTCAGTGGACTTGCCTGAATCGCCGTTGCGGGCGTACTTGTTCTTCTCCTGCTGATAGAAGTAGGTGGTCGAGTTGCCGTGGGCATCGACCACGCCATCCAGGTTCCAGCGCCAGGCCTGGGTACACCAGGAGTTCTCGACACTGCTCTGGTGGCACGGTTCGCCGTCGTCGTCACCGAAGACCGGCACGGTGAAGACCGAGTCGGTCGCGGTACCGGTGGTGGCCTGCTTGCCGCGGCCGAAGGTGAACGTCATGCCCTGCGGCGTGGAAACCACCCAGTACTCGCCGTCGTTGTCGCCGTTGGCGGCATCCTTGAACCGCTCCACCCGCCAGCCCGGGTCCTGCTTGGCGCGCCAGACGTCACCGCCGGCTGCCTTGTCCTTGACCAACTCCGAGGAGGTGCCTTCCAGCGAGAGCATCAACTGCTCGCCGGCCCAGCACAGGTCGCCGGTGTCGCCACCGTCGTCCGAGCAGCCGTTGTAGCGGCGCTCGAGGTACGGGGTTTCCAGGTTCCAGCCGAGGCCGGCCCAGGACGGCTGCGCGTTCTCGGCAGCGGTCATGCCGTCGACGGACTGCGACGAGTAGCTCAGGTCCAGGTCAGGTGCCTTGCCGGAGATGGCCGCGACCTTCGGGATCGGGTAGCTCCAGTTGAAGTCGCCCGACTGCAGGCCGACGGACCACTTGCTCGAAGACGCGAGTTTGGTGGCGGTGTACGAACCTGCCTCGCCGTTCGGCGCCGCAGCCACGACGTAGACGGTCCCCGGCTGGGCAGTGGCGGCCTCGGCCGGAAGGTCTGCGATGAGCGTGTGCCGGGTGAGGTCCAGCCGGCTCCGCACAACCTTGCTGGTTTCGCACCCAGCGGCGGTCGGAGTGGTCAGAACACAAGCCGGCTTGGCGAGCAGCCGCAGCCTCGACTCGAAGTTGCCGCCGTACGCGTTCATGAAACCGGAGACATCGACCTGTACGCCGACTGTCGCGGCCTGCCGGATTCCGTCGGCGCGGGCGAGCCGGAGGGCGACACCGTGACCGCCGAGCCGCTCGGCGACCTGGTGGTCGTACGTCGTGACGGAGACCTCGTCAGGCCCGGGCGCACCAGCCTTCGTGCGGGCTGACGGTGCCACCGACACCGCGGTGTTGCCCACCCTCGCCGTGGCCGAGACCTTCACCTTGGCGGTGCCTGCGGCCGGCCAGACGACCTTCGCCGGAGATGCCTGCGGGCGCGCGGTGCCCGCGGTGGCTGGGTCCAACTGGCGCTCGACCGGCTGGGCCGGAACGGTGACGACCGAGTCCTC
>JAWWOY010000331.1:0-2557 GCA_033851195.1 Kribbellaceae bacterium
CGTCGTCGTCGAGCCTGGCCAGCCAGGTGGCGAAGCGCTCGATCGGCGTCTCGAACTCCGGGTTCAGGTCGACGAACTCGCGCAGCCGCTCCGCGACCCAGGCCAGCGTGACGTCGTCCTCGCCACGCCGGCCCTCGAGCTCCTCGATGCCTCGATCGGTGAAGTACACGTCAGCTGAAGGCCTGCTTCATCAGCGTGGCCTGCTCGGCCAGGTGGACACTGTGCGAGCCGACCGACGGGGCGGACATGGCCGGCCGGGACACCCGGTAGAACGGCTTGCCGCCCAGGTGCTCGGTCAGGTTCAGCGCCATGAACGGCCACGGGCCCTGGTTCGCCGGCTCGTCCTGCACCCAGCGAACCTCTTCCAGGTTCGGGTACTTGGCCAGCTCAGCCTTGATCTCCTCCGCCGCCAGCGGGTACAGCTGCTCGACCCGCAGGATGGCGGTGCTGATCTTGTCCGGCTCGGCCTTCTTGCGCTCGGCGAGCAGGTCGTAGGTGACCCGGCCCGAAGCCAGCAGCACCTTCTGCACCGCGGCCGGGTTCGCCTCGGCCTCGGTGTCGTTGAGCACCGGCCGGAACGTCCCGCGGGTGAACTCCTCGGGTTGCGACACCGCTGCCTTCAACCGGAGCAACTGCTTCGGTGTGAAGACGATCAGCGGGTTGTGCTCCTCCTGCAGCGAGTGCCGGCGCAGCAGGTGGAAATACGACGCCGGGGTCGACGGCTGGGCCACGGTCATCGCGTCCTCGGCGCAGAGCGTCATGAAGCGCTCGATCCGGGCGGACGAGTGGTCAGGCCCCTGGCCCTCGTAGCCGTGCGGCAGCAGCAGCACGACGCCGGACTTCTGGCCCCACTTGGCCTCACCAGCCGAGATGTACTCATCGATGATGGACTGGGCGCCGTTGACGAAGTCGCCGAACTGCGCCTCCCAGAGGACCAGCGCCTCCGGCCTGGCCACCGAGTAGCCGTACTCGAAGCCGAGCGCGGCGTACTCGCTGAGCAGCGAGTCGTAGACGTGGAAGTTCGCCTGGCCCTCTTCCAGATGCTGCAGCGGGACGTAGTCCTGGCCGTTGACCCGGTCGATGATTGCGGCAAACCGTTGCACGAAGGTGCCGCGGCGGCTGTCCTGACCGGCCAGCCGGACGGGCCGCCCGGCCAGCAGCAGCGAGCCGAAGGCGACCATCTCGGCGGTGGCCCAGTCGACCGGCCCCTGGGTGATCGCGGCCGCACGGCGTTGCAGCTGCGGCAGCACCTTCGGGTGGGCGGTGAAGCCCTCCGGCAGGTTGGTGTAGGCCTCGGCGATCTTCTTCAGCACCTCGGGGGTGGTCGCGGTCGCGTCCGGGCCGTCCGGCTTGTCCGGGTAGATCGGCACGGTCACGTACGGCGCCGGCGTGTCCGGCTGCGACTTGGCCTCGCGGACCTCGGTGAACACCCGCTCCAGCCGCTGCTGGAAGTCGCGCATCGCCTGCTCGGCCTCTTCGACCGTGATGTCGCCACGGCCGATCAGGGCCTCGGTGTAGAGCTTGCGGACGGACCGCTTCTGCTCGATCAGGTCATACATCAGCGGCTGGGTGAAGCTCGGGTCGTCGCCCTCGTTGTGACCGCGGCGGCGGTAGCAGACCAGGTCGATGACGACGTCCTTCTTGAACGCCTGCCGGTACTCGAAGGCCAGGTCCGCGACCCGGATGCAGGCCTCCGGGTCGTCACCGTTGACGTGGAAGATCGGCGCCTGGACCATCCGTGCAACGTCGGAGGAGTACATCGACGAGCGGGACGAGGCCGGCGAGGTGGTGAAGCCGACCTGGTTGTTCACGATCACGTGGATCGTGCCGCCGGTGCGGTAGCCGCGCAGCTGGGACAGGTTCAGCGTCTCCGCCACCACGCCCTGGCCGGCGAAGGCCGCGTCGCCGTGCACCAGCACCGGCAGGACCGGGAACGCCGAGCCCTGGTCGAGGAGGTCCTGCTTGGCGCGGACGATGCCCTCGAGCACCGGGTCGACCGTCTCCAGGTGGGACGGGTTCGCCGCCACCGACACCTTGACCCTGTCGCCGAACTCGGAGACGAACTCGCCCTCGGCGCCAAGGTGGTACTTCACGTCGCCGGAGCCCTGCACCGTGCGCGGGTCGATGTTGCCTTCGAACTCGCGGAAGATCTGACCGTAGGACTTGCCGACGATGTTGGCGAGCACGTTCAGCCGGCCGCGGTGCGCCATACCGATGGTGACCTCGTCCAGGCCGGCGCCGGCCGCCTCCTCGCAGAGTTCGTCGAGCAGCGGGATGGTGGTCTCAGCGCCCTCGAGGGAGAAGCGCTTCTGGCCGACGTACTTGGTCTGCAGGAAGGTCTCGAAAGCCTCGGCCTCGTTCAGCTTGGCCAGGATCCGCAGCTGTTCCTCGCGCGGCGGCTTGGTGTGCGGCCGCTCGATCCGGTCCTGTAGCCACTTGCGCTGCTCGGGGTCCTGGATGTGCATGTACTCGACGCCGGTGGTGCGGCAGTAGGAGTCGCGCAGGATGCCGAGGATCTCCCGCAGCTTCAGGAAGCGGCGGTCGCTCGGGGCGCCGA
>JAWWOY010001107.1:0-3105 GCA_033851195.1 Kribbellaceae bacterium
GACGTCGATACGATCGTCACTCACGTGATCGTGACCGCCGTCTACGCATGGCTCGTGAGCGGTTGGGCGCGCGGCGCCCTGCTCGTGGACATCGGCAAGCGTCGCGCGCCCAACGAGATTCCCTTCGAGTTCAGCCTCCTCGACATCACTACCGCACTCGGGACGCTCAACGCCCTGTTCGCCGTGTTCGTCGTCGCGCAGCTCGGCTGGTTCTTTGGCGGGGAAGCATTCTTGCGCGAGAGAACGGGACTCACCGCCTCTGCCTATGCGCGACAGGGTTTCTTCCAGATGCTGTGGGTCGCACTGCTCGTCGTACCGCTGCTCGTTGCGACACGCGCGGCACTGAAGCCCGGGCGCGATCTCGAGCGCAGACATACCGCACTGTCCATTCCCCTCATCGTGCTGCTCGGCGCCATCCTGCTGTCGGCTGCGATGCGCATGAAGCTCTACGTGCACTACTACGGCCTCACGACGGATCGGCTGTATCCGCTCGTGTTCATGGCGTGGCTTGGTGTGGTCCTCCTCTGGCTTGCGGCCACGGTGCTGCGCGGACGAGGACGTCCATTCATCGCCGGAGTCGCCGTATCGGGACTCGTCGTGCTCGCGACGCTCAACATCGCCGCGCCTGACGCGTTCATTGCGCGCTTCAACCTCACCCGCGCCGCAAGCGCTGGGCCCGATGCCAAGACGGTGCTCGACCTTCAGAGCCTCGCCAACCTGAGCGGAGAGGCGGCAGAGATCGCGACGCTCGCCACCCTCAATGCCGTCGCCCCACTCAACGGCGTCACAGCAGAAGCGCTTCGCAGCCAACGGTGTGATGCGGCGTCCACGTTGCTCCATCGATGGGGCCCCGTCTCGCGAACGAGCACGCGATCTGCCGGCATCGATAGCTGGCGCTTCTGGAACGCGGGCGAGGCCGCCGCACTGCACGCCGTCCGCGCTCGCTCGGCCGATCTGCGCCGAGTCGTCCATGCGCAGTGCAAGAATTTCCAGGCGCAGTCGCCAAGCGTGCAGGTCACCGCACACTAGCGATCCGGCTACATCGCTCGCCGGCGTTTGTGCATATATTCGAGTCGGCTCGTGGACGTTGCCTGACTCCCTTTCCTCACGCAGCTCTTGGTGTTCCGCTCTCCGCTTGCCGTCACCGCGTTCGTCGTCTCGGTGGCAGGCAGCCTCTCACCGACGCCGGTGACCGCGCAACAGGAGTTCATCCGCCAGCGGCTGCTGGTGCACAACTTCGATGCAGGCCGGGGTAGTCTGGGTCGCCGGCTCGGCGACGCGATTGCTGGCGCCATCGATCATGGCAAGGGGAAGGACCTGACCGTCGTCGGCCGCGGCGAGATGCTGCAGCAGCTCGAGAAGGCCGGGTACAACTCCGACAGCGTCCTCCTCGCCAGCGAAATTCGCGACCAGACGCGGCGCTATCGCGCGGACGAATACGTCGTCGGTCGCGCGATCACGAACGGGCGCGCGATGCGTCTCGAGGGGCTTCTCATCCTCACGCGCGACTCCGCGCTCAAGCAGCCGATCTCCACGACCGAGCTGCCGGACGTGGACCCGGCGGCCGACGCATTCGGGGCCGAGGTGGTGCGTGCGCGCCTGCAGTTGATTCCCGTTCGCCGATGCGAGAATGCCATGCGGGCGAACAATCCTCGTGAGGCATCGAGCTTCGCGCTGGACGGCATCAAGGCGTATCCACGTGCGACCATCGCTCGCGCCTGTCTCCTCCGGGCATACGCGGCAACCGGACAACAGCCGGACTCCCTGCTCCGCGTCGCGAACGCACTGCTCGCCATCGACTCCACGAGCATATACGGTTGGGAGGCGGCGGCGAAGGCGAACGACGAGCTCGCGCGACGAGAGGATGCCGGGCGTGCGTGGAAGGCCCTCGCTGCGCTGCAGGCGCATGATGCCGACGTCGTCGCACGCGTCGTGACAGCCCTGATGCGCGACGGCAATCCCGCGATCGCGAGGCCGATCATCGCGCAGGCAGTGCTCGATCGCCCCGACGACGAGCATCTCGCCGGCCTGCACTGGCGCGTCCTGCTCGCGATGGAAGAGTGGACGCAGGCGACGAAGGTTGGCGAAGCGCTCCGGAAGCTCTCGCCGACGTACGAGACGCAGCCCGACTACTTCGTTCGTATGGCAGGTGCGTATCGCAACGGCAATCAGCCCTTCCGCGCCATCGCGGCTGCGGCAGAAGGCGTCGCGCTGCACCCTGAAGACCCCGAGCTTTATCTGTTGTACACTCAGCTCGTGCTGGGAGAGAACGACGCAGCGTTAGCGCGAGGTCTCGAGCGTTTTCCGAGGAGCGGCAAGCTGCTCGCGCTCGATGCGCAGCAGAAGCGCAAGCGTGGGGATCGGCAGGGCGCGCTCGAGGCGACGCGCAGGGCGGTTGCGGAGGACTCGACGTTGGCGCGCAGCTACCTGCAGCTCGCGCAGGCGTTCATCGACGTTGACCAGAACGACAGCGCGCTCGTCGTGCTCCAGGCCGGCATCAAGAGCGTCGCGGATTCGGCTGTCGTGGCGCAGTTCACGTTGGCGCGCGGCAACGCGATGTATCGTGCCGCAAATGCGACGAAGAAGCGCGGGGACTTCGAGATGGCGCTGCGGTTCCTGCAGTTCTCGCAGCGGTTGTCGCCTTCACAGAACGCGGGATTCCTCGTTGGCTCCGCGGCGTTCGGGGTGGCGCAGCTTGCGGCCACTGAGCTTCCCGCGGCGAAGAGCTGTCCTATCGCGACGATCGCTCAGGACAATCTCGTGTTGGCGGAGACGCTCCTGGCGACGAACGGCGCCGCCGCTCCCGACGCGGCGAAGCAGTTTCTCGACTATGCCGCGCAGCTGCATCCGTACGTGGCGCAGCAGGTCAAGATGCTGTGTTCCGGGGGACAGTAGGGGTACTGATCGTGCGGCGGGCGCTTGCGTGCGCGATGCGGCGTACGGCGCGTCGTGCGGAGTGAGGCGCGCGGCGTGACGCGATCCGTGGGGCGACGCCCAGCCAGGTTCGGCTCCGCCCAACTGGCAACGCGGTGCATGAACTACGTCGTCGGGAGTTTGCTCTATGCGCCGCGCAGTCGAAAGAGCGCGCGCAACCACGAAAACGGA
>JAWWOY010000380.1:0-2659 GCA_033851195.1 Kribbellaceae bacterium
GCGGATCCGGGTCCTTCACGGCACACCGCAGCAGCACGCTCGCCTGCTCCTCGGTCGGAGCGTCCGGCTGTTCGGTCCTGGCCATGGTCCAGGTCGTCGTAGTCGGCGGCTTCCGCAGTGCGGCCGACAACTGCCCCTTCACCAGGTCGGCCTTGGCGTCCAGATCGAGCCCGGTGAGGACGAAGGTCACCTCGTTTCGGAACCCTCCGACGGAGTTCAAGGACACCTTGTACGTCGGCGGTGGCGCCTCGCCGCGGACGTCGCTGATCCGCACCCGGTCCGGTCCGTCCGAACTGAGGGTGATGCTGTCCATCCGTGCCGTCACGTCGGGTCCGGCGTACCGGGCACCGGTGATCTCGTACAGCAGTTGCGCTTTGACTGTGTCGATCGAGACAGTGCCACCGGTGCCGTCGTGCTTGGTGATGACGCTGCTGCCATCCGCGTGGATCTCGGCGATCGGGAAGCCTGGATGAGCCAGATCCGGCAGTTCGGTGAAGAAGGCGAAATTGCCGCCGGTCGCCTGGCAGCCGCACTCGATCACGTGTCCCGCGACCACCGCCCCGGCCAGGGCGTCGTACTGGTCACGCTTCCAGCCGTGGTGCGCGGCGGCCGGCCCGACGATGACCGAAGCATCGGTGACCCGCCCGGTGACGACGACATCCGCGCCGGCCTCAAGGGCTTCCGCGATGCCCCAGGCGCCGAGGTAGGCGTTGGCGGTCAGCGGATGGCCAAGGTTCAGTTCGTCTGCTCGCGCGAGCAGATCGTCGCCCGAGACGTAGGCGATCCTGGGGTGTAGCCCGAGCCGATCCGCGAGTTCCTGGATTGCGGCGGCCAGGCCTGCCGGGTTGAGTCCGCCGGCGTTGCTGACGAGGGTGACGCCACGGTCCAGCGCGAGCCCGAGCCCGGTCTCCAACTGCTTGAGGAAGGTCTTCGCGTATCCGAGCGACGGGTCCTTCAGCCGATCCCGCCCGAGGATCAGCATGGTCAGCTCGGCCAGGTAGTCCCCGGTCAGCACATCCAGCGGACCCCCGGTCAGCATCTCTTCGACCGCGCTGAACCGGTCCCCGTAGAAACCCGACGCGTTCCCGATCCGGATCGGCTCGGTCATCCGAACTGCCCCCGGGCGCGACCCTTGCCGGGCAGGCCGGCGAAGGCCTGGACGATGCCGAGCCACGCCTCCGCCTCAGCCCCCACAGCCCGTACGTCGGTGTCGTCACGGTGCCGGCGCTGGGTCGCCAACAGGCAGAAGTCGAGCGCGGAACCGGTGACGCGTTGCTCTGCATCCTTCGGCCCCCAGGTCCAACTCTCCTGATCAGGCCCGACGAGCTCCACCAGGAATTCGATCCCGGGCGGCTGCCGATCGTTCAGCAGGTAGGCGAAGTCGCGGGTCCGGACCGCCAGATGAGCCACATGCTTCAGCCGCGCGGTCGGCACGCGTCGTACGCCGAGGGCGTCGGCGACGTCCTGGCCGTGCGCCCACGTCTCCATCAACCGGGCGGTCGCCATCGAGGCGGCACTCATCGGCGGCCCGAACCAGTTCAGCCGCAGGCCCGCCGGAACAGCCAGCAGCGACGCCGCCAACTCGGCGCGGGTCTTCCGCCAATGAGCAAGCAGTTCGGCGGGAGGCAGCGAGGCCAGTTCGGCGGCGCCGTCATCGACGAAGCCGCTCGGGTTGGCGGCGGCCTGCTGGAGCGCCGCGGCGAACCCGTCGGGATTGGTCGCGGCCAGGTGAGCGGCTTGGTCGGTCCAGGCCAGGTGCGAGATCTGATGCGCGATCGTCCAACCCTCGGCCGGTGACGGGGTAGACCACTCCTCCGCGGGCAGGTCGGCAACCAGCCTGTCCAGCTCGGTGCTCTCCGCGCCCAGGTCGGCTACGACTGCGTCCAGCTGCACCACGGATCGGCTCCCCTGCTTGCGGCGGATCGTGAGCCGAGCGTGGCACGCTGCGCAAAAAGAATCAACCCTGCTTGTTTTTCATTTCGCCCGTTGCTCCCCGGCCGAACCAGCTATTGACTATACGGATAGCGTATTACACTATACGGAATGTGGTTAACCCCGCGCCGGCGCTCATGCCGATCTTTCGATCCGACGCTCAGGCGCGAATCCTCGCCTGGCTGTTACTCGCACCTGAGCGCGAGCAACCGATCGCGTCGCTTGTCCCAATAGCCGGGGTTGCCCAGCCGAACATCCTTCGGGAAGTCAACCGGCTGGTCGAGGCTGGACTGCTGCGTGAACGCCGCGCCGGCCACACTCGACTCGTTGCGGCCAACACATCCAGCCCTTACTACCAGCCGCTCGTGCAGATCCTCGGCAGGGCCTACGGGCCTGCGCAGGCTGTTCCCGAGGAATTGACCGATGTTCCCGGGATCGATCGGGCCGTCATCGTCGGCTCCTGGGCGCAGCGCTTCCACGGCGAACCAGGCCCCCCGCCCAACGACGTAGATGTTGTTGTGGTCGGCGCTCCGGACCGCAGGGCACTACGTCGAGCCAATGCGCGGCTGGAGGAAAGACTGGGAGTGCCCGTGCAGATTTCTGTTGTGACAGCAGAAGAGTGGGACGAGAAAAGTTCAGGATTTCTTGCGGACGTCCAACAGCGGCCACACTTGACCGTCCTCGACAGCACCGCCCCATCGTCGCCCGACTCCCCGCGAGACAAAAC
>JAWWOY010001125.1:0-6851 GCA_033851195.1 Kribbellaceae bacterium
CGACCTCTGTGCCTCCGGGGGCCGGCCACGCGCGCTCGCGACCTACCGCAACAACCTCGGCGTCACGACCACGATCACCTACGGCACCGCAGCGGCCTACCGTCTCGCCGATCGCAGCGCCGGAACCCCGTGGCGCACCAGACTCGCCGGGCCGATGCCGGTGGTGGCGCGCATCACCGTGGCGGACGAGGTGAGCGGGTCGACGCACACCTCGATCTACCGCTACCGCGAGGCCTACCTCGACCCCGACGAGCGCGAACAGCGCGGCTTTGGCCTGGTCGAGGTTCGCGATGCCGACCACCTGCCGCCGCCACCGCCCGGGCCAGCGGGGGTCGACCAGCCCGCGAGCCGCAACGTCACGTGGTTCGACCTCGGGGCCCACGGTCCCCCACCCGCCGGATGCTTCGACGGCGACCCTGACGCCATCGAGCTCGCGCCGCACGAGGTGGTTGGCACGGTCGACGGCCGGCAGTTGCGCGAGGCACTGCGCTCCGCGGCAGGCCGGGCCCTGCGTGTCGAGATCTACGGCGACGACAGCGGGCCGCAGGTGCCCTACTCCGTCACCCGCCACCGGGTGCGCGTCACCGTCGTGCAGCCGCCGTGGGGGCACCATCCCGGTGTCTACCGCGTGGACCCGCTGGAGGTGCTCGAGTCAACGTACGAGCGCGTCGCCGACGACCCGCGCCAGGTGCACACCCTCACCCTCGACACCGACAACTTCGGCACCGCGACGTCGACCGTGCGCGTGGCCTACCCCCGGCGTCTCCCGGCCATCGCCGAGCAGGACCACGCGCTCCTGGCCTGGACCCGAACGGAGGTCGTCAACGTCGACACCCCCGACGTGCTGCGGCTGGGTGTGGTCGCGGGCGAGGAGACCTGGGACGTCACCGCACTCCCAGTGCCCGTGAGCCGTCGCCACACCCCCGAAGCCCTGCGCGCGGCGCTGCCCGGTATCGCGACGATCGGGTTCGAGGTGGTGCCCAGCACCGTCACGCCACAGCGGCGCCTCGTGGAGGCGACGCGGGCGCAGTTTTGGGACGACACCGTCACCACGGCGCTGCCGCACGGCACGATCGGCCGCCGCGGCCTGCTGCGCCGCACGCAGCGTCTCGCCTTCACCCCGGGGCTCATCACCCAGGTGTTCGGCCCGCGCGTCACGCCCAGCATCCTCACGAACGAGGCCGGCTACACCCTCGAGAACGGTGTCTGGTGGGCCGGCGACGGCATCGTGTACCCGGATCCCGCCGTGTTCTACCAGCCCACGCGCTGGACCTCCGAGCTCGGCAACGTCGAGACCGTCACCTACGACGCGCACAGTCTGCTCGTCGTAGCCACTCGCGCGTCGTCGTCCGTGCCGTACGTTCTCAACGCGGCCACGTTCACGAACGACTACGCAGCCCTGTGCCCTGTGCGCAGTGTCGACGGCAACGGCACGGTCAACGAGGTGGTGCTCGACCCGCTCGGCCGCGTGGCACGGGCCTGGACCCGCGGCGCTGACGGAGCTGGCGACCCCGTTGGACTCCCTGGGCTCGTGCACACCTACGGCTCGGGCGACTGGCGCGCTGGGATCGGACCCGTCTGGGCGCAGACCGACACCCGGGAGCTCTCCGCTGTCGCCGGCAGCCGTTGGCACAAGCAGCGCATCTATGCCGACGGCCTCGGGCGCATCGTGCTCACGAAGACGACCGCGGAACCCGGCATTGCCCTCGCGGAGGATGGTGCCGGCGGATCGGTGCTCGTCGACACCACACCAAAGCCGCGCTGGATCGGTTCGGGCAGAACGGTATTCAGCACCAAGGGTCAGCCTGTCGAGCAGTTCCGCCCGTACTTCTCCACCACGGTGGACTACGAGTCGGCGGACGCGATCGTCAAGCATGCGGTCGCGGAGACGCGCGCCTACGACCCGCAGGGGCGCGTGACGCGCATCGACTACCCGGACGGCACCTTCGAGCGCCACGAGCTCGGGCCGTGGCAAGAGACCCAGTGGGACCGCAACGACACTGTGCTCGCGAGCCGCTGGTTCTCCGACCGTCAAGGTCCCGCCACTCCTGCGGCGGACAAGCGCGCGGGCACGCTCGCCGCCACGCACGACAGCACGCCGATGGTGAGCCTCACCGACGCGCTCGGTCGGGTGGTGTGCACTCGCGCTGACAACGGTGCCGACGGCATCCACCAGACCGTGCTGCAGATCGGCGTCCAGGGCGACCTTCGCGGCCTCACCGACGCGCTCGGCCGGCAGGTCGAGACCCAGGTGACAGACGCGATGGGTCGCGTCATCGCGACCTATTCCGCCGACGCCGGCGACCAGATGTCGCTTCCGGCGTTCGACGGCCGCCCGGTGCGGCACTGGAGCCCGCTGGGGCACGCCTCCCGCTGCGAGCACGACCCGCTCCGTCGGCAGACCCACATCTGGGTGGCGCCACCCGGCTCCACGACCTGGGCCCTGCTCGAGCTCACCGTGCACGGCGAGACGCACCCGCTGGCAGCAGCGCGCAGACTCATCGGCCAGGTGCACCGCCGGTACGACCAGGCCGGTCTCAGCCGTGCCGACTCCTACGACGTCGGCGGCAGGCTGGTCAGCGGCTCGCGCCAGGTGCTGCGCCATCCCGACGGGGCCGACTGGGCCTCGCTCGACGGTCAGCCGCTGTCGACCCTTGACGTTGCGGCCGTCCCGCTCCTCGACCCCGAGGTCTTCGCCGCCGGCAGCACGTTCGACGCGCAGGGGCGGACGCTGAGCCAGACCCTGCCCGACGGCACGGTCCTCACGATCGGCTACGACGACGGTGGGCAGCTCGCGAGCATGACCGGACGGTTCGGCGGTGCCGGGCCGGTGCAGCCGCTGGTCACGCACTCGGAGTCCGACGCGATGCTCCGGCGGATCCGCATCGTCCAGGCGTCGGGGACGGAGTGCCGCTTCGACTACGACGACGGCACAGCGCGGCTCGCGCGGATCACCGCGCACAACGGCCCCAGCACGCTGCAGGACCTCGCCTTCACCTACGACCCAGTGGGCAATGTCGTCCAGATCGACGATGCCGCGCAGCCGACGGTGTACTTCGCGGGCGCCGTCGTCACGCCGTCGCGCACCTACGAGTACGACCCGCTCTACCGGTTGCTCACCGCGGCCGGGCGCGAGCACTCCAGTTTGAGCACCCAACCCACCCACGGCCAGCCGCCGATCCGGCCGCTGCCGCACCCCAACGACGTCAACGCGCTGCGCCGCTACACCGAGACCTTCAGTTACGACAAGGTCGGCAACATCCAGAAGGTCGTGCACGCTTGGGACGGCGGCGGCTGGACGCGTCACCATGCCTACGTCGCCGCCACGAACCGACTCGACACCTACAGTCTCCCGGGCGACCCTGCCGCCGGCCCGTACACCGGGGCGATCACGCACGACGGCGCCGGGCAGATGACCGCAACGCCGTCGGTGAGCAGCCTGTCGTGGGATCACGCCGGGCGGATCACTGCTGCGGACCTCGGAGGCGGCGGCACGATGTCCTATGACGTCGACGGCAACGGTACCCGGGTGCGACAGGTCTGGCAGCGGACCGGGGCGATGCGCGAGGAGCGCATCTATCTCGGAGCGCTCCAAATCTTCCGTCGCTACGTGTCCGACGTCCTTGTCTTCGAGCGGCGCACCGTCCACGTGGTGGAGTCCAAGCGCACGGTCGCGCTCGTCGAGACGGTGACCGTCGACGCCCAGGGTTACGGTGGCGTGGACTCGCCGGTGTTGCGCTACCAGCTCTCCGACCACCTCGGCTCGGTCGCCGCTGAGACCGACGACGTCGGCGTCGCGATCTCCTACGAGGAGTTCCATCCCTTCGGCACGACGGCCGTCTGGCTCGCTCGCGGCGCGGCAGCCGTGAGCACCAAGCGCTACCGCTACACCGGCCGGGAGAACGACGACGGTACCGGGCTTTACAACTGCGGCGAGCGCCTGTACGCCGCGTGGCTCGGGAGATGGACCTCACCGGACCACGCCGGCCTCAGCGACGGAGCCAACCGCTACTCCTACGTCAACAACAACCCGATCCGCCTGTATGACCCCACCGGCCGCGGCGGTGAGGAGGACCTATTCGCCAAGCCATCGAGCCCGTGGTCCGGTGCGAACTGGGGCTCGGCGTCCGGTGAGCAGCTGTGGTTCAGCGAGTCCAAGGCGTTATGGGCCGAGGCGCGCGCGACCGACAAGGGCCGAGGGTTCACCAAGGGGCTGTACGACTACTTCCGTCAGGTGCACTCGTCCTGGGGTGGTCCCGCCGACTACGCGCTGGGCCATCAGGGAACACCGTTCGCGTTGCTCAAGCCAGGCGAGGACTCCTATATCGCGATCCAGTCAGTCCGATCGAACGCCGTCCAGGCCGGCTGGGAGAAGAAGGTGGCTGACCTCGCCCGCAAAGTCGGCATCCCGGTGCGTGACAGCTCCACCGGGCTCTACCCCGGTGCGGCCGGGGGAACTCGGTGGGGACAGCCGGACGTTCCCACCTTCACCACGATAGGAACGACCCCCTCGGGCGTTCCCGAGCCGATACAGCTGCCGTTGCAGTTCGGACCGGTGAAGCCGACGGGCCCGACGCCACCCCCGATGCAGCAGCTCGAGTTCAACTTCGACCTCAACCCCGGTGCGGTCAAGGCGTCGAAGACGGCCCCGGTCACCCAGGACGCGGCCGCTCTCACCGACGCCTCGAAGTTCGCGCCCGCCGCGCAGGACGCCGCGACCGTCACCAAGGCCGCGCCCGCGGTCACGGACGCCACCACGGCGACGAAGGTGGCGCCAGTGGTCAACGACACCGTGACCGCCGCGAAGGTGACCCCCGCGGTGCCCGACACCACGATCCCCGTCAAGGGCACGGCAGGGGCCGCCGACACGACCGCGGTCGCGAAGGTCGCACCCGTGGCCAACGACACGGCCGCCATCACCCCGCTCGCGGCTGACGTGAAGGCGTCGTCAGGGCTCACCTCGGCGGTGACCGACGGCGCGGCGACGGGTGCACCCCTCGTCAAGGACGCCGCGCTCGTGCAGGACGCTGCGGCTGTGGCGAAGTCCGACGCCGCCGTTGCGAGCACCCTCGAGAAGGGTGCCGAGGCCGTGAAGGCCGCGGCTCCTGTGCTCAAGGAAGCAGCGCCTGCTCTGAAGGAGGCTGGCGCGCTGTCCAAGGTGCTGGGCACAGGTTCCAAGGTGCTTAAGGCGGTCCAGCCGGTCATCAAGGTCGCTGGCCCCGTGCTGCGGGTGGTGGGTGAGGTCGCCAAGCCGCTCGGCGTCATCACCGCCGCCGTCGACATGGCGAGCGCCAACAACAACACCGACCGCCTCGTGGCCGGCGGCGACCTGGTGGCCGGGGTCTCGATGTACTGCGGCCCCGTCGGCGAGGCGTTCGGCGCTGGCTACACCGTCGGAGGCCTGGTCGACAAGGGCATCGAGAAGGCCTCGAAGGCCACGCTCGGCGTCGATCTCTCTCCCTCCAACGGCCTGTCCTACGTTATGGACGCCCAGGACAAGCTCGTTTCGAGGATCATTCCCGACTCGCCGGACAAGCCTTCATACAAGAACGAAAACAAGATCGCCTGGTTCCTGATCGACACCCTCGGCTTCTGACTCTTCCCCCGGAGGACCGCCATGCCCGAAAACAATCGCACGCTGGCCGTCGGGGCTTCCGGATCCGACGTCGCAAACCTGCAGGCCCGGCTGCTCGACCTCGATCATGCCATCGCCCTCGACGAACTCGTCGAGTCGATGTTCGGTGCCTCCACAAGTGCCGCGGTGATGGCCGTGCAGTCCCAGGCGGGGATCTGGGCGAGCGGCGTCGTCGACACTGGCACGGTCGAGGCCCTCGACCGGCTTCCGGACTCGGGCTGGTCGTTCGCGGTCGGCCGGGTCACGGGACCTGACGGGAGCGCCGCGCACGGGGTCTCGGTGCGGCTTTTCGACCGAGACCTGCGCAGCGAGCAGGAGCTCGGGCGCGCCGAGACCGACGACCTCGGCTACTGGCTCGTGCGGTACACCCGCCAGGCCTTCGCCCGAGCCGAGAAGGATTCAGCTGATCTCTTCATGCGTGTCGTGTCGGGTCCACGGAGGCTGTCCGACCCACCGGTGCGCGACACACTGTTCAACGCGCGGCGCCTGGCCGTGCTGTCGACGTCACTCACCTCGATACGCCCCCCGAGGCTCACCGAGCTCGAGCGCGTGGAGGCAGCTGCCCGTCCCGTTCTCGAGGACCTGGCGTGGGCGCAGGTGAGCGAGGACGTCGAGCACTCCGACGTCACGTTCCTCGCTGGCGAGCTCGGTGTCGACCGCGCGGTGGTCGACCACGTCGCGGTCGCCCACCGTCTGGCGCAGTCCTACGACGGCCACGCCGCAGCGTTCTACGCCGTGCTCGCGACCGACACTCTCCTCGGACCGCGACGCTGGTCGACGTTCACGCCACGGTTCGTCATCGACACGAGCACCTCGATCCCCGAGCTGTTCCACGACATCGTCCTGCTGCCGACGGAGGTGCTGCGCACGGCGGTCGAGACGGCGGTGCAGACGTTCCTGGTGCCGTCCGCCACGCTCGACGACCTTCCGGCGTTCGAGGAACTGCTCGCCTCCCGCCGCGGCGACGCCGACGCGGACCTCGTCACCGCCCGCCAGGACGCCGTCCTGCGGCATCTCGCCGGCGCACTCAGCAGCGACGCACCCGCAGCCCTCCTGGACCTGCTGCAGGGAGAGCCCCGGGCCGACCTCGGCGACGTGCTCGGGCAACTCGTGGACATCGGAGCGCTCAGCCGCACCGGCACCGACCCCGCGATCACGAAGCTGCGCGTGGCCGAGCTGCTGGGGGACGTCCCGGGCACTATCGCCCACCTGCAGG
>JAWWOY010000404.1:0-13734 GCA_033851195.1 Kribbellaceae bacterium
CGCTGGCGCTGGTGCTGGGCGCCATCGTGGTCGGCGGCGAGTACGCCTGGGGAACGCTGAAGACGATCCTGACCCAGCGCCCGGGCCGTGGCACGGTCCTGGCCGGCCAACTGCTGGCACTGGTCACGGTGCTGGCCGTCTGGGTGCTCGGCATCTTCGTCGCCTGCTCGCTGTGCAGCGTCGGGATCGCGGCGGCTGAGGCCGCTCCGATGAACTGGCCCGGGCCGCTCGACCTGCTGCAGGGATTGGCGGGCGGCTGGTTGGTGCTGACGATGTGGTGCCTGGCGGGCGTCGTCCTAGCCGTTGCCTTCCGCAACGTTGCATTGCCGATCGGCCTCGGTGTGGTCTGGATCCTGGGCATCGAAGCCTTGCTGGCCGGTGTCGTCAACAGCCTGCTGCCTGGCCTGGAATGGTTGTCGGATGCGCTGCCGGGAGCGAACGCCGGCGCGCTGATCTTCACGGTCACGGGCATGGCCGCGAACGACGCACCACCTGGCGTCCGCGATGCGGTCGGCGGTGGGCGCGCCCTCATCACCCTGCTCGGCTACACCGTCGCCTTCGCCGCCCTGGCCGCCTACTCCACCCGCCGTCGCGACGTCGTCTGAGATTCGTCGGAGTTTGTCACTAGTCCCCCTCGCAACACGCCTCCGGTCGCCGTCCCGCTGCCCGATAGCAGGTTGCTGCGCCGATAGCGTGCTGCAACCTGCAATCGGCTCCGGCAGGCCGCTACCGGTGCAACAACCCGCCATCGGGTGCCGGACTTGGGCTGCCCCCCGATTGGCGGTGCCGCGGTGGCAACTTGGGACCGATGAGCGGCGACACGCCGGGAAACAACGGACCGACGAACTGCTGAGGGGAGCGGGGGGCGTGGGGGTTAGTAGGTGTGGTAGTAGAGGAGGGAGCCGGATTCGGCGGGGGCGGCGCCTTGGCTGGGGATGAAGAGGGTGACGAGGATCGCGGGTTGGCCGTTGGGGGCGCGGAGCGCGGTCACCGTGGGGTTGGCGAAGGCGGTGCTGCCGCCGTTGGTGTGGATCGTCGTCCGGTCGGCGTTGCCGGTCTGGTAGTCGTAGACGAAGGTGCGCCAGGAGCCGAAGTCGCCCTTCGTGTACTGCCCCTCGATCAGGCCGAAGCTGTAGCCGCGGAAGGTCACCTGATCCCGGTCGCCGATGTTTCCGCCGACGTTCCAGTACAGCAGCGCGTTGTCGACGTTCGGCTGGGCCGACGTCGTCCACGAGGAGAAGTTGGTGAGCCGGCCGCGCTGTTGCCGATCGCGGTCGCAGTTCCACCAGTAGTGCGCGCCGATGTCGATGGTCGAGTGGTCGATGTCCGGGGAGAGCGTGATCGAGTAGATGTTCGGTGTCCCCTCCGCGCATGACGACAGTTGGCGCGGCGCGTCGAACGAGCGGGACACCTGGCCGGCCAGCAGCGCAGCGCGGTTCGCGTAGTACCGGAAGGCCAGGTGGTTGTCCCCGCCACCGACTCGTTCCTGTTCCCACGCCAGCACGAATCCGCCGTTCGAGGCCTGGGCGATCGTCGGTTGCGAGGCCGGCCCGGTGGTGCTCCCGGCCAACTCGCGGACCCAGTGCCAGTTGAGCAGGTCGGTCGAGGTCGCGAGGTTGGTACGGAAATGCCCGTCCGCGGCCATGTGGTGGTAGACCGCGAGATAGCCGCCGGTGGAGTCCTGGATGATCTTGGCGGTGTCCATCACATGGCCGGCGTCGTCGTGGGCGTCGTAGCGCCGGCCGGTCGCGCCGCTGACGTCCTCCACGATCGCCCGTAGCTCCGCCCTTGCCAGATCCGACGGTGCTCCCGCAGCCTCGGCAGCGGATAACGTGGCGGGTGAAGCGGACAGCCCAGCCAGCAGTAGCGCCGTACAAGCCATGACTCTGGTCAGCATGGTCGTACCTCCCTCGGGTCTCCGGGGAGGCTTCCCATCTGCCAGGCGTCACGAACCTATTCGGGCCACGGCTTCGACGAGGCGGTCGACATCGGACCTGTCGGTGTACGGCGCGAGCCCGGCCCGGACCCCGCCTGTGTCACCAAGACCGAGATGCCTGGACGCCTCCAGCGCATAGAACGATCCGCCGGGTGCGTTCACACCTTGCTCGGCAAGCTTGGCCGCGACCGCCGACGGCTCGTAGCCGGCGACAGAGAAGAGCAGAGTCGGCGTACGACGAGCCGCCCGGCCGTGCAAGGTGATCCCGTCGAGCTCGGCGAGCCGTTCCTCGAGCTCGACACGCAGCTCGTCCTCGTACGACTCCAGCAGGGCGAGCGAGCCGGTCAGCCGTTCGCGTCTGGTGGCCCCGGTGCCACCCAGCCCAGCCAGGAAGTCCACTGCGGCGGTGGTCCCGGCCAGCAGCTCGTACGGCAACGTGCCGAGCTCGAACCGCTCGGGTACCACATCGGTTGCCGGTAGCAACTTATCCGGCCGCAATCCCTCCAGCAGCGACGGTTTGGCGGATACCACCCCGCAATGCGGACCGAAGAACTTGTACGGCGAGCACGCGTAGAAGTCGGCCACGGAAGCATCCACTGGATGGTGCGGCGTCAGGTGCACGCCGTCCACGTAGAGCAAGGCCCCAGCCTCGTGGACCACTTGGCTGATCGCGGCGAAATCCGGCCTGGTTCCGATCAGGTTCGAAGCACCCGTGACCGCCACCAGCCGGGTGCGCGACGACAGCAGCGGCGTGACGTCGTCCAACTCACTCGTCGAAGGGTCGAAGTCGAGCCAGCGGACCGTCGCCCCGACGGCCCCGGCAGCTTGGACCCAAGGGCGGATGTTGGCGTCGTGATCCAGCCGGGTGACCACGACCTCGTCGCCCGGGCCCCAGTCCTTCGCGAGCGTCCGGGAGAAGTCGTACGTCAACTGGGTCATGCTCCGGCCGAAGACGATCCCACCGGGGTCCGCGCCGAGCAGATCGGCCATTGCCTGCCGGGCGCCGAGCACGATGTCGTCGGCTCGGCGCTCAGCAGCGCTCAGCCGGCCGCGATTGGCGAGCGCGGCTGTCATCGTCGCGCTCACCGCGTCAGCCACCACCTGCGGAGTCTGCGACCCGCCCGGACCGTCGAAGTGCGCCGCTCCTTCGGCTAGTGCCGGGAACTGCTTACGGACCGCATCCACATCGAAAGAAGTCATGACGCCATCCTCCCCTGCCCGATACCGGCCATGAAGCGACCCGGTGGAAATTTACGTCGGCGGCGTACTGCAGGATGTCAGCAGTGAGCACCCAGACGACACCTGACAAGACACCGGTCCAGGCCTGGCTGCCCACCATGCTGGCGCTGGCCGCCATCTGGGGGTGCAGCTTCCTCTTCATCTCGGTCGGCGTGCGCGAACTGCACCCGGCGTATCTCGCGCTCGGCCGGGTGATCGCGGGCAGCCTGGTGCTGCTGATCTTCCTGGCGATCAATCGCGAGCCGCTGCCCCGCTCGCCCCGGATCTGGGCGCACATGTTCGTTCAGGGCGCCATTGGGTCCGCGATCCCGTGGACGCTGTTCGGGTACGGCGAGGAGCGGATCCCGTCGCTGCTGGCCGGCATCTGGAACGGGATCACCCCGCTGGTGGTGCTGCCGGTCGCCGTACTGGTGTTCCGGACCGAGAAGTTCACCCTGCAGCGCGTGCTCGGGCTGCTGATCGGCTTCGTCGGCATGCTGGTCGTGCTCGGCGCCTGGAACACCGACGGCGGGTCCGATCTGCTCGGCCAACTGCTCTGCATGGTGGCCGCGGTGTGCTACGGCCTCGCGATCCCCTACCAGAAGCGCTTCGTCGCCGGCAACGCCTTGTCGGGCACGGCTTTGTCGGCCGGGATGTTGCTCTGCGCGACGATCCAGCTCGCGATCGTGGCGCCGTTCGTGGTCGGTCACGCGCCACCGGCGCCGTGGTCGTTGTCGATCGAGGTGGTCGGCAGCGTGGTTGCGCTCGGTGCGCTGGGCAGCGGCCTCGCCTTCGTGCTCAACCTGCGCAACATCCGGCTGATCGGCGCCAGTATGTCGTCGATGGTGACGTACCTGATGCCGATCTTCGCGATCATCGTCGGCGTGCTGGTTCTGGACGAGCACCTCACCTGGTACCAGCCGGTCGGAGCGCTGATCGTGCTCACCGGCGTCGCTGTCTCCCAGGGTGCGGCCCGGGTAATCGTTGCCCGATGGGGTAGCAAGCCAAAGACCCCAACGGAGGTGAGCCCCGCACCGGTACTCTGACCCGGTTCCGGCGGTCCGCGAGCGCGCTACTCGCCCGTCTCGACAAGCTGCGCCAGCGTGGAACTGGTCCGCACCTCGCGAAGCGCAGCGTCGTCACCGTCGAGACGGGCCAGTACCTCACCGAAGAACTCGCCGGCGCGATGCGGGGCGATGTCGAGCATGTCGGCCAGCAACTGCCACGCCGACAGCGCGTCGCCGTCTGGACGGCCGTGCGCCCGACGCCGGTAAAGCTCGGCCACGCCGTCGAGGACGTCGTCGCCTGGACCACGTGGGTCGGTCAGCCGGCGGACGGCATCGGCGGTCCCGGCGTCATCCCAGCCCGCCTGGTGCCGGAGCACGAGGTCGTGCAGCTGCGTGTCCGACAGCGCCCCGGCCGCGACCATCTCCAGTCGCCAGACATCGCCGCTCGGCCGGGACAACGCTGCTTGCACACGAGGAAGCGCGCGCGGGTCCTGGCGGTAGGCCAGGCCCACCAGTGCCTCACTCCGAGCCTCACGGTCGATGTCGTCCAGGCGCGCCGCAAGCGCCTCGCGGACGGCCGGCGTGTCCACCTCGCGCCACTGCTCGGCTAGCGCGAAGCAGGAGTAATCGCGGACCCTCTTGTCCGGGTCTGCGCTGAGGGCAACCGCAGCCTCCACCATCTCGGCGGTCGGGACGTCGCCGTGCGTCAGCAGCGGCAGGGTCAGCGCCACCGCACCGCGGACCCCGGGGTCACCGTGTGCGGCCAGCGCGAGCACCGCCGCCACATCCGCGGCATCGGCGACGTCGACCGCTTTGTAGAAGGAGGAGCTGCTCCAGTCGCCGGCGAGCAGCAGGGCGGCCAGGTCCATGGGGTCAGTGTGCCGGGCCGGCCGCCGGGCGCAGCCGTCAGCGGCTCCCGCGCGCCTGCGTGTTCTCGATCGCCCGCATCGAAATCGTCGAGACACTGCTGGTGCTGGTGGGATCGGCGAACCCGGCCGACTGCGCGATGAGATCGAGTTCAGCCGGCCATATATAGCGGTGCGGGCTACGGAACAACTGCGCCTGCTTGCCCTCGCCGAAATGAAAGTGACTCCTGACGACGCACTGCTGCAGGACGTCATAGGTGTCCAGCATCCTCGCCACCTGATCGCGGGTCAGGCGGCAGCAGTACGGCGGACGTTGGGGATCGCCGCTACCAGCACGGCGACGAGGGCCAGCAGGGTTCCGGCGACCACCGTGACGGTGACCGGGCTGTCGGCTGCGGGCACGAACACGTCGATGACCAGGCTGGCGATGAGCTGGCCGGCGATGGTGCCCAGGCCGAGCACGAACACGCCCACGACGCGGACCGCGACCGCCGCCAGGCTGATGAAGCCGACGCCGCACGCGCCACCGAGGTACAGCCAAGGTTCGGTCGGCAGCGCGTGCGGCGTGCCGCGGACGGCCAGATCGATCAGGAAGGCCACGACGAGCGCGGTCGTGCCGACCAAGAAGTTGATCAGTGCCGCGGTCAGCGCTCCATAGGCATCCGGGGCGGCCGTGCGGGCGACCCGGCCGTTGATGGCCTGCTGAACCGCGATGCCGATCCCGGCCAGCGCGGGCAGAACGGCGAGCGCCAGGCCCGACGGATGAGTGAGCCGATCGGAGACAGCGAGCACCACCGCGACCAGCGCGATGCACGCGCCGACCACTCGCAGCGGGGTGTAGTGCTGGGGGCCGGCGGGGCCGAATCCCAGCCGGTCGACGACCAGGCTGCTGACCGCCTGTCCGGAGACCATGGCCACGCTGAAGACAGCGACTCCGACAATCCCGACCGTGATCGACTGGGTGACGATCACGAACGCTCCGGCGATACCGCCGATGCACTGCCACCACCGCAACCCGGAACGCTCACCCGCAGTGCGGCCAGAAGGTAGGCGGATGGCGCGCCAGACGCTGCCGAGGGCGCGCCGCACTCGCGGAACCAGCGCGGCCACGATCAGCAGAATGATCAGGCCGGAGCCGAACGAGACCAGCGCGGCCGTCACTCCGTCCCCCAGCCGGCTACCCAGTTCACCGTTCAGCCGGGACTGGGTCGCCAGTAGTACACCGATGATGAAGGCCGCACTCAGCCCCAGGATCTGGTGCTGCTGAGCGCTGCGAGAGCGGCGGATCTCGGTTGTCGTCACCCCTCCATCATCACCGTCGGCAGCGACGCACCTGACAGCCGGTCCGCAGTCTGGCCACCCGGCTAGGAACGGCGGATCAGCGCCAGATACATCGCGTCCGTGCCGTGCCGGTGCGGCCAGAGCTGGACATCGGGTCCCTCGCCCAACGACGGCACCCCCGGGAAGAGCGGTCGCGCATCGATGAGCGTTGCATCGGCCCGGTCGGCCAGGACCGCGTCCACCACCGAACGCGTCTCGACGGGATGCGGCGAGCAAGTCACGTACGCGACCACCCCGCCGGGCCGGGCGGAGGTGATGGCCGAGTCCAGCAGTCGCTCCTGCAGCGGCCGCAACGTCTCGACATCCTCCGGCGTACGCCGCCAGCGCGCCTCCGGGCGACGCCGCAATGCACCAAGACCACTGCACGGTACGTCGGCCAGCACCCGGTCGAAGGAGCCCTCCGGCCAGGTCGGCAAGGTGCCGTCCCCAACCAGCACCCGGTGGTCCCCCGGCACGGCCCGCAGGTTCGCCCGGACCAACTCGGCCCGGTGCGGCAACGGCTCAACCGCAGTCAGCAGCGCGTCCCGCTGGATCGCGATGGCAGCAAGCAGCGCGGCCTTCCCACCGGGTCCCGCGCACAGGTCGAGCCAGCTGGCATCGGTTCCCTCCAGCGGGGCGCCGGCCAGTGCGCCGGCAACCAGTTGCGAGCCCTCGTCCTGCACACCCGCACGCCCTGACGACACCGCGGAGATCCGCCCGGGGTCGCCGCCGCCCTGCAGGACCGCCGCGTACGGCGACCAGCGGGCCCGGGTGGCTCCGGCCTCGATCAGCTCGTCCACCTCGGCCAGGCCGGGGCGTGCCACCAGCGTGACCCGTGGCGGTTCGTTGTCGGCAGCAAGCAGTTCCTCGACCTCGTCAAGGTTGTTGCCTAGGGCATCGGCGAAGGCTTCGATCACCCAACGCGGGTGCGCCTGGGCGATCACGAGATAGCCGATCCGGTCTTCGTCAGGCTTCGGTGCAACTGAGCTGACCCATTGGTCGAGGGTCCGCTGGCTCACCTTGCGGAGGACCGCGTTGACCAGGCCGCTGCGGCTCTGCCCGACCTCGGCGCGGGTGAGCGTCACCATCTCGTTCACCGCGGCGTACGAGTCGACCCTCATCCGCAGGAGCTGGTGGGCGCCGAGGCGGAGCAGGTCCAGCAGTTCGGGATCAAGCTCATCGAGCGGGCGGGAGACGCTGCGCGACAGGATGGCATCGTAGGTGCCCTGCCAGCGGAGGGTGCCGTGCACCAGTTCGGTGCAGAAGGCGGCATCACGGCCACCGAGGCGCTGGTCGCGGAGGGCTTTGTTGAGGGCCAGATTCGCGTACCCGTCCTCGGCGGTGACCTGGCGGATCACCCGGTAGGCGATCTGCCGGACCTTGTCCGGGCGGCGGTTGGGGGCGCGGTTTCGTGCGTTGCGGTCGCTCACTCGGCACCGAGCTCGGCGCCGGGCTCGCTGCTCGGCTCGCTGCTCGGATCGGTGCCGGGCTGGACGCCCAGGACGTCGTCCGGACTGACCCGTACGCCGCGAGCCCAGTCGGCGGCGGCCATCGGCTTCTTGCCCTGCGGCTGGACCGTGACGAGGTCCAGCGGCTTGCTGCCGGTGCCGACCGTCACGGAGGACTTGGTGGTCCTTAGCTCCCCCGGCTTCAGTTGCTCGGAGGTCTCGGACGCGAGCGATACAGCCAGAACCTTGAGGCGCTCACCGCGGAAGGTGGTCCACGCGCCCGGGGCCGGATTGCAGCCGCGGACCAGGCGATCTATCCGCTGGGCCGGTGCGGTCAGATCAAGCTCGGCGTCCTCGACCGTGAGCTTCGGCGCGATGGTGACGCCGTCGGCCGGCTGTTCCCGCGCTTCCAGGACGCCGGCCTCGATACCGTCAAGCGTGTCCACGAGCAACTTGGCGCCGGATTCCGCAAGGCGGCCGAGCAGGTCGCCTGCGGTGTCGGACGGCCCGATCGGCTCCGTCAGTACGCCGTACACAGGACCAGCGTCGAGGGCCTTGACGATGCGGAAGGTGCTGGCACCCGTCACGTCGTCGCCGGCGATGATCGCGTGCTGCACAGGGGCCGCGCCGCGCCAGGCCGGCAACACCGAGAAATGCAGGTTGATCCAGCCGTGCGGCGGAATGTCCAGGGCAGCCTGCGGCAGCAGTCCGCCGTACGCGACGACCGGGCAACAGTCCGGCGCGATCTCGGTCAGCCTGGCCAGGAACTCCGGATCACTGGGCTTGACCGGCCTCAACACCTCGACACCGAGCTCCTCGGCGTACTCGGCGACCGGTGAGGCGACCAGCTTGCGGCCGCGGCCGGCCGGCGCGTCCGGACGGGTGACGACGGCAACCAGTTCGTGGCCGCCGGCAGCGATCGCGCGCAGCGCGGTCACGGATACCTCGGGGGTGCCGGCGAACACCAGTCTCACAGGCCCAGTCCGTTCATCGGGTGCGGCGAGACCTTGACCTGCGGCGGGCCGCCGAGGCCGGACCACTCCGCCTCCCGGATCGCCTTCATCGCGGCCTTGCGGGTGTCGGTGTCCAGCCGGTCCACGAACAGCACCCCGTCCAGGTGGTCGGTCTCGTGCTGGATGCAGCGGGCCAGCAGGTCCGAGCCCTCGATCACCACGGGCTCGCCGTACATGTTGAAGCCCTTGGCGATCACATGCTGGGCGCGGCGGCAGTCGAAGGTGAGGCCAGGGATCGACAGGCAGCCTTCGGGGCCGAACTGCTCGTCACTGGACAGCGTCAGCTCCGGGTTGACCAGATGGCCTAGCTCGTCCTCGACGAAGTAGGTGAAGACGCGCAGCCCGACCCCGATCTGCGGCGCGGCCAGACCGCGGCCGGGCGCGGCCTGCATGGTCTCGGTGAGATCGGCGACCAGGCGGCGCAACTCGGCGTCGAAGTCGACGACCGGGTCGGCCTTGGTGATCAGAACGGGGTCGCCGAACAGACGGATGGGTTGGACCGACACACAGACTCCACAGCACTCACTCGAGGGGGACCCGGACAGTGTAGTGGCCCGGATTTCCGGCCTGGGCCACCATGCCTCATCTGTCAGGTAGGCGTCCCCTCCCCTTTGTTGTCACATGCACGTACTGTGTCCTCAGGCGTACCCAGAGTTACATCCGTCACACGCCGCAACGGGGAGACAACCACAATGCCAACAGCCACACGGGGTGCCGCAGGACTCATGGTCCTGGGTGCCTTGCTCGCGCAGGCCCCACTCGCCCAGACCGCCACCGCCTATCAGACCTCTGTACCGACGGCAGCCCCGGCAATCGCGCCGGCCAAGCAGCCGGCCGCCAAATCCTGGAACGACGTGGTGCGGCAGGTCAGCGCCACCTCCCCGAAGAGCGCGACACTGCGGGCCAGCGCAGCCAAGCAGTCGACGCCGGTGATGCGCTGCTTCCAACTCGAGGCCGAGAACTACTGCCTCGGCCTCGGTTTCGTCGACAAGGTGCCGACCGCGGCCACGATCAGCGCTGTGGCCACCGCTCCGGCCAAGAAGTCTGCCGGTAGCTCGACCGGCGCTCTCAGCCCGTCGGACTTCGTCGCCGCGCGAGCCGCGATGAGCGACCGCGCCCGGCTGAGCGCCGAGCTGGACGAGATGTGGACCGCCTGGGCCGGCCGGGACAAGGCCCGCTCGTTGCGAACGGCCACGCCCGTGACCAAGTCCGCGGTGACCATGTCCGCCCTGGCTGTCCGCACCCCGCCAGCGGAGTTCGCCATGATGGGCGGCTACGCGACCTCGCAGGAGAGGGGTTACTGGTGCGGCCCCGCCACCTACCAGTCCATCGACTGGGCCGACGACAAGTACAAGGACCCCCAGAAGAACGTGGCCGTGGTCCTCGGCACCACCAGCTCCGGTACGTCGATCTCGCGGATGGTGCGACAGACCAACGTGGCGACCAACTGGGATCGTGCTGCCGGCACCTACATCGTGCAGAGCGTCAGCGGCTGGACCACACAGAAGTTCTTCGCGGCGCACCAGAGCCATCTAGGTGACGGCACCCCCGGCCCGGTGATCGAGCACGTGCAACTGCTGAGGCGGTACTTCCCGTACCTCGCCTTCAACCACAGCGGGCACTACCAGGTCGGCCGGGCCTACTCCAAGACCAAGGGCACGATCGGCATCTTCGAGGTGTTCAACGAGCGCCGGTTCAACAGCCGGGGCCACGTGACGAACGGCGCGAAGAACATCCCCGCCTCGGCCATGTTCAACGCCACCCTGGCCAACAAGTTCAAGAACATCGGTCTGTAGGCGGATGCGGCGCTCGTACCTGCTTGTCCCGGCCGTCGCCGTCACTCTGCTGGTCGGCGCCTGTTCGTCCGACAACTCCCAGCCACAACCCGGTACGGCGTCCAGTACGCCGTCCGGGCCTGGCTCAACCCCAGGCAGCCCAGGCTCCACGCCGAGCAGCCCCGGTAAGACCGCAGTACCTGGCTGGAGCCAGGTACTGCGGTCACCGGTGGACGGGCAACACGTGGTCACGCAGCAAAGCCGCTACCTCGTCACGCGCGACAGCGACGACGCCGGCACGACGACTGTGACGGACCGCGCCAGCCGGCGAGTCGTCGTACGGCATGCGCCTGCGAGTGGGTTCGTCGCGCAATCGCCGGTCGTGATCGACGACCGGTGGGCGCTGATCGAGGAGATCCGCTCGGACGGGCCGAGTCCGGAGATCCGTGCCTACCGCTACGACCTGACGTCCGGCGCCAAGCAGGATCTCGCGAAGGTCAAGGCCCTCCCCCGCATCACCGAGCCAGAGATCGGCTCGTACGACGGCACATTCGCGTACAGCACCACTGACAGTCAGCGCAGGTCCTGCCTCGTGGTGGCTGAACTGGCCACACTAAGGACGCGCACTGTGAACTGTGTGGCCGATCCGGGCTATTTCGCGGACCCGGTGCTGTCGGCGGACTCGGTCACCTTCAGCGAGATCACCGCGCCGGAGACACCCAAGCGCTGCAAGCGAATCCTGACGGCCGCCCTGACCGGTGGTCCCGCGCGGCCGGTCGCTGCGGCGAAGAAGTGCATCCAATGGAGCGGTGCCTCGGTGCACGGTGCGACTGTCTGGTCCGAGGTGGGCGCGTCCGATCCGGATCAGTACCAGAGCAAGGCCTACCTGCGGGAGTCCGCCGACGGCCCGGCCAGGTCGCTCGGCCCGATCGTCACCGACACGATCGTGGCCTGCGGCAACTGGATCCACTGGGAGGTCCGGAACATCGTCAACGGCGCCGAGCACTACGAGATCCTCCGCTGGCGAAGCGGCCTGGACCGGCCGCAGCGCATCTACGCAACCCGGCCGGACACCACCATCACCGCGCCCTCCTGCCAGGACGGCAAACTGCTGGTCGAGGCCGCCCACCTGGGCGCTGGCACCAAGTACACCGAGGCCCTCCTCGCCGACGCCGGCTAATGCCCCTCACGGGATGTCTAGACGGGCAGGCCGCGGGTGCGTAGTTGGTCGCGCAGCACACCGGCACCCACGAACAACTCGGCGTCGATCCCGACCGCCCGGGCACCGTCGACATTGCGCTGGACGTCGTCGGTGTAGAACGTACGGGCTGGGTCGAGGTCGTACCGGTCGAGCAGGATCCGGTAGATCTTCTCGCCCGGCTTGACCGTCTCTTCCACTCCCGACACCACAGTCCCGTCGAAGCCCGCCAATACCGGGAAGGCCGCCTTCGCCACCTCCCACTTCTCCGCGGAGAAGTTCGTCAACGCGTACGTCGGGACCTCCGCGGCCCGGAGCTCCGCCAGCAGGTCAGCCGTGTCCTCGATCACGCCGCGGGCCATCTTCAGCCAGCTCTTGTCGTAGGCCTCGATCCACTCCGCATGCTCCGGGTGCAACGAGCTCAGCTCAGTAATCGCCTCGGACCAAGGGCGACCCGCGTCCTGCCGCAGGTTCCACTCCGGCGTCGCGACGTTGGTCAGGAAATGCTCACGCTGGACAGGGTCCGGAATCAGGTCGCTGTACAGATAGTCCGGGCTCCAGTCCAGCAGCACGCCACCGACGTCGAAGACCACGCTCTCGATGCTCATGCCCGCAACCCTACGAAACGACTCAGACCCGCCCTCAACAGCTGGCACCTCCTTCGAACATCTGGCACCTCCTTCGAGCCGGCGCGCATCCTCACGACGACGCCGCAGCAGTCGCGTCGTCCCGCGAAGAGGCCAACCCCCAGAACAGCGCATGCTCGAGCACATTGGTGCCGAGCAGCGGGCCGACCACGCTGCCGAGTCATGGGCAAGCAACTCCTGGCCGCCTCCACACCAGCCACCCTCGCCACTTCTGCCTAGCTAGTGGCCCTCAGGGGACACCAACTCCGGACGCCAGCGCGGACACCCAGCCTGCACTGCGCAGGGCAACTCGGGACCGATGAAGGGCGACACGCCGGGGAACTACGGACCGACGAATGGGTTAGCCGAAGGTGGCGGGGTCTACTTGGATGCGGACGGCGCCGGGGAGCTTCTTGGCGCTGCGGGCGGACTGGGCATCCTTCAGATTTCGCGCCAGAACAGAGCCAGCCGAGCGGGGCGTTCGTACGACAGCCCGCACGGTCTCGCCGTCCACTGCAACTGGACCCAAGACGTCCAGGCCCGCTTGCGCGTCTGTTAGCTGTCGCAGCCTCGCTAGTAGGTCCGAGACCGCTGCCGTGGGTCCCGTGAGCTCCGCTAGCCGAGCTGCCGGTGGAAGACGCGCAGTACGACGTTCCTCCAGCTCGCGGAGGGCATAGCCTTCGGGGCTCCATCGCACGACGGCCTGCAGTGGTGTGGCGGACGGCTCGCCCACCATGATCACCGCGCCACCATCCTTTGCCGATCGCACCAGCGCCGCAGCGTTGAACCAGCGACGTACGGCCTCTTCAGGCGCGCGCAGATCCGGCCGTGCGAGCAGTAGCCAGGTATCAAGCAGCAGGGCCGCGCTGTACCCACCCTCAGCCACCGGCTCGGCCCCCGGCGTACAGACCACCAGCGCGGGCTTGTCCGGCACCGTGTCGAGCACCTTGTCGCCAGCCGACGTACGGACTGACACCCCAGGGAAGGCCCGGCCTAGCTCCTCAGCGGTCCGTCGGGCTCCGACTACCGCGGCACGCATCCGGGTGTCGCCGCACTCGGGACACCGGTGGTCCGCCGCTGGCCGGCCGCAGACGCTACAACTGGCCGGACCCGGCCCACCCGTACGCCGCAGCGCCCCGCCGCAGGTGGTGCATCTCGAAGGCGCCCGGCAGTTCTGACAGACCAGACTCGGCAGATACCCGGCACGTGGAACTTGGACCAGCACTGGCCCGGTCCGCAATCCCTCACGAGCAATCTCGAAGGCGCGGTGCGGGAGCCGGGCCGCCCTGGCGGCCGGGTCCCGGGCCAAGTCAGTGTCGGACTCCCC
>JAWWOY010000408.1:0-6549 GCA_033851195.1 Kribbellaceae bacterium
TTGCAGGCGTTGTTCCTCCTCGTGACGCTCGCCGTGCTGATCTGCGTCCTGCTCTGCGATTTCGCGGTGTTCCTGCTCGACCCGCGGGCCCGGACGAAGGGGTAGACCTATGAGCACGATCGTCGCCGGCACCGCCACCGCCGCACCGAGCACAACCCGCCGTACGCGGGGCGGGTTGTGGCGCGCCATCCTGCACAACCGCAAGGCCATGGTGGGTGCAGTCCTCCTCGTACTGTTCTGCCTGCTCGCCGCATTTCCGCACCTCTTCGTACCCTGGCTGCACGGTGATCCACAGGCGATCGGCGAGCTGCCGCTGCAGCATCCCTCAGCCAAGCACTGGCTCGGCACCACCGGCCTCGGCCAGGACGTGTACGCCCAGTTGGTCTACAGCACGCGTGAGTCGCTGCTCATCGCGCTCATCGCGGGTCTCGGCGCGACGATCCTGGCCGTCGTCATCGGTGTCTCGGCCGCCTATCTCGGCGGTGGCGCCGACGACCTGTTGTCGATGTTCACCGATGTGTTCCTGGTGCTGCCCACCTTCCCGCTGATCATCGTGCTGGCGACGTACGCCGGCAAGGGCAACCTCACCGTCATCATCATCGTGCTGATCGCGACCGGATGGTCGTACGGCGCCCGGCAGATGCGCGCGCAGGCACTCTCGCTGCGCAACCGTGATTTCCTCGAGTCCGCGCGGGTCCGGGGTGAACGCAGCTCGTACATCATCATGGTCGAAGTCCTGCCGACGATGACCTCGCTCATCGTCGCGAACTTCCTCGGCGCCGCGCTGTACTCGGTGCTGACCGCCGCCGGCCTGCAGTTCCTCGGCCTCGGCGACCCGAACTCGCTGAGCTGGGGCACGATGTTGTACTGGGCGCAGAACCAAGGCGCCCTGGTGAACGGCCTGCCTGCTTGGGCGCTCTCGCCGGGCCTGGCGGTTGCGCTGCTCGGAGTTTCCTTTGCCTTGCTCAACTACGCGTTCGATGAGATCAGCAATCCCGCGCTGCGGCCGGTTCGGAGGCGACGTGCCAAGTCAGCCCATTCTTGAGGTCCGCGACCTCACCGTCGAGTACGACACGGGACGTGGTTCCGTTGTCGCAGTCGACGGGGTGGATCTCGAGGTTCACCCTGGTGAGTTCGTCGGTGTCGTCGGCGAGTCGGGCTGCGGCAAGTCGACGCTGTTGTTCGCCATCGCCCAACTGCTCAGTCCGCCGGCCGCCATCACCGGCGGAAGCGTGCTCTTCCAGGGCCAGAACCTCGTCGCCATGAGCGAGAAGAAGCTGGCAGCCTTGCGCTGGCGTGACTTCTCCCTGGTGATGCAAAGCGCGATGAACGCCCTCAACCCGGTAAAAAGCATCGGCAGCCAGTTCTCGGACGCCATCAGGGCACATGATGAACCAGTGGCCGACGATCGGCCCGCCGAGGTACTGCGGCTGGTCGGCATCGATCCGATCCACCTCAAGAGCTACCCGCACCAGCTGAGCGGTGGCATGCGGCAACGGGCCATGATCGCGATGGCGCTGCTGTTCACGCCCGATCTCATCATCATGGACGAGCCGACGTCGGCCCTCGACGTGGTGGCCCAGCGGTCCCTGATGGTGCAGATCAAGCAGCTACAGCAGCGGCTCGGCTTCGCGGTCATCTTCGTCACCCACGACATGTCGCTGATCAGCCATTTCTCCGACCAGCTCCTGGTGATGTACGCCGGCCAGGTCGTCGAGCTGGGCGCCACTCGTGCTGTCTTCGATCACCCCGCGCATCCCTACAGCAAAGGCCTGCTCGACGCGTTCCCGTCGATCCGCGGACCGAAGGTACCGCTGACCGGAATTCCCGGCAGCCCGCCCGACCTCGCCAACCCGCCGAGCGGCTGCCGCTTCCATCCGCGCTGCCCACAGGCGTTCGCCGACTGTCCTGGGGTCGAGCCTGAGCTGTATCAGGTCGGAGACGTCCAGGCGCGCTGCCTGCTGCATGCTCCCGACCGCGCGCAACCGACTGAACGCCTACGGGGAGCGACCTCATGACCGATCTGACCGTCGACACAGCCTCCTCGACCGATGGCGGCTCAGCGGGCCCGACGACGCCGCTGATCGAGACCAGGAGCCTCAGCCGCCATTTCCGGGTGGGCCGCGGGTTTTCTCGCAACATGCTGCACGCCGTCGACGAAGTCAGCATCGCCATCGACCGGCAGGAGATCGTGGCGCTCGCGGGAGAGAGCGGCAGCGGCAAGAGCACCATCGCCCGCCTGCTCGCGGGCGTCTACAAACCGACGAGCGGCGAGATCTACTACCAGGGCCGGGCGATGTCGAGCCTTCGGTCGCGACGTGACCAGCTGGCCTACCGCAGCGACGTGCCGATGGTGTTCCAGGATCCGTTCAGTTCCCTCAATCCCGCGTTCCGCGTCTCGCACGGCATCCTGCGCAGCTTGAAGCTGCACCGCACCGATCTCACCCGTACACAGCGGTACGCCGAAGCCGAGCGAGTGGTCGAGGCGGTCGGGCTGGCCCCAGCCGGCGACATCATGCACCGCTACCCCTATGAGCTCAGCGGCGGTCAACGGCAACGCATCGGCTTTGCGCAGGCGTTGGCACACAAGCCCAAGCTGATCCTCGCCGACGAGCCGGTCTCGATGCTGGACGTGTCGATCCGCATCGGCCTGCTCAACCTCATGGCCGACCTACGCAGCGCGGCAGGCGTGTCGTTCCTCTACATCACCCACGACATCGCGAGCGCGCGCTATGTCGCCGACCGCCTGGTCATCATGTATGCCGGCCACATTGTCGAGTCCGGCCCGACAGAGGCGGTGCTGGCCAACCCCAAGCACCCGTACACCGACCTGCTGCTCGGAGCGGTGCCCGATCCACGTGCGCCGCTCAACGTCGGCGTCGAAAGCGATACCGGAGAGCCGCCGAAGGTCGTCAACCCGACACCGGGCTGCCGGTTCCGGTCGCGTTGCCCCCTCGTCGTCGAAGACTGCCACCACATCACCCCTACCCTTCGCCGGCTCGGCGACGGGCACGACGCGGCCTGTCACGTCGCCCAGCCGGACACCGGGACGCGCCCCACGAGCCCTTAGTCATTGGCCTGGGGCCTGACCTTGGGTTGGGTTGCTGGTTAGTTCGAAGCGCGTTGGTCAGCTGCGAGGGCTTGTCAAACGTTGCTCATCGCCTTGTGGCTGGCGGATAGCAGCTCTGCTGCCTGCCGGACATGTTCGGTCGTGGTCCAGCGGCCGACGGTGAGCCGGACAGCCGCGTGCGCTCGGGCGCTATCCAGGCCCATGGCTGTGAGCACGACGGAGGGGGTGTCGACGCCCTCGTGGCAGGCGGCTCCGGTGGATGCAGCGATCTGTGGCGTCGCGGCGAGAAGGGATTTCCCGTCGACTCCCGCGAGGCTGACATTCAGGGTGCTCGGGAGCCGGTCGACGGCATGGCCGTTGAGGTGAACGACGCCGGGCAGCAGGCGGTCGAGCTCGTGGTGCAGCCGATCACGCACTGCCGCTAGTTCGGTGGCGCTGCCGGGTAGTTCGGCGGCGGCAAGCTTCGCTGCGGTCCCGAGAGCCACGATGAAGGTGACGTTCTCGGTGCCCGCGCGAAGGCCTCGTTCCTGGCTGCCTCCATGGATGATCGGGTTCAGCGGCGTGCCGGAGCGGATGTAGAGGGCGCCGACGCCTTTGGGGGCGTACAGCTTGTGGCCGACAACGGTGAGCAGGTCAACGCCGAGCTCGGTGACGTCGAGCGGGATCTTTCCCGCTGCTTGGGCGGCATCGGTGTGCATGACTGCGCCGTGGCGGTGAGCGATCGCGGCGAGTTCGGTGAGGGGTTGCAGGGTCCCTGTCTCGCTATTGGCGGCCATGACCGAGACGAGAACGGTCCGGTCGGTGATCGCTGCTTCCAGAGCTGCGGGATCGACCCGGCCATAGCCGTCGACAGGCAGCTGCGTAACGGTGAACCCGTCTGCGCGGAGGCTGCGGCAGGCCTCGATGACGGCGGGATGTTCGGTGACCTGGGTGATGACATGATCACCGCGGTCGCGGGCAGCGAGGGCGACGCCGCGGATGGCGAGGGTGTCTGCCTCGGAACCGCCACCGGTGAAGGTGATCTCGGCCGCGGAAGCGCCGAGCAGGTCGGCGACCTGACCGCGTGCTTCAGCGATCGCGGCGCGTGGCCTTGCGGCGTAGCTGTGGCTGCTGGAGGGGTTGCCGAAGTGGTGGGTCAGGTACGGCAGCACGGCCTCGACGACGCGGGGGTCGATCGGGGTGGTGGCGTTGTAATCGAGGTAGATCGGGCCATCGGCGAGGCCTGGGTGGGTCATCGGGTGCTCCCCTGCGGCTCCGGTGCGCGACGGCGCGGATCCCGAGCCGTGGCGAACCAGACGATGTACAGCGCCAGCGCAGCGATAGTCATGGAATGGTCCTTGTCTGTTCTGACGGGTCAGCAGCAGTGGTCGCCGCGCCAGGCTTCGCGGCCCTCGCGAACCGCGACGGCAGCGATGATCAGGGCAACGATCGGGTCGGTCCACGACCAGCCGAGGGTGGCGTTCAGCACCAGCCCGACCAGTAGTACTCCGGACAGGTAGGTGCACAGCAGGGTCTGCTTGGAGTCGGCCACCGCGGACCGTGACCCGAGTTCGCGGCCGGTGCGGCGCTGCGCGTAGGACAGGCCGGGCATGATCAGCAGGCTCAGTGCGGCCAGGACGATGCCCACCGTGGATGGTTGCGCCTCGGCGGCCCCGAACAGGGCGCGGGCGGACTCGACGGTGACGTAGGCGGCGAGGGCGAAGAACGACAGCGCGATGACCCGCAGCGCGGTCTTCTCGCGGGCTTCGGGGTCGGAGCCGGAGAACTGCCAGGCCACCGCGGTCGCCGAGGCGACCTCGATCACCGAGTCCAGCCCGAACCCGATCAGCGCAGTCGACGAAGCGACCGCGCCGGCGGTGATCGCGACGATCGCCTCGATCACGTTGTAGCTGATGGTCGCGGCCACTAGCCACCGCACCCGCCGGTTCAACACAAGCCGCCGCTCACCAGGTAGCTCCGGGCCAGCGGCGGTGCCGGGCACGGTGAGTGAGGCCGGGGTGAGGGTGCAGCAGTCGCAGCTGCCGTCGCCGTTGCAGCAAGCGTCGCTCGGGTCCGCGACGACGGGCAGCGCGGGTCGCGGTCCAGGCTCCGGGGTGGTCATGAGATGGGCTGGCCGGGTCGGGCGGCAGGTGTCGCGGGGTCGGCGGCCGCCGGGGTCGGGCGGTGGGTGGCGCCGTGGGAGTCGCTGCAATGCGGTTCGGTCTGGTCGCTGCCCCCATCGGGGACGTGGTCGACTTGCAAGGTGACATGGGTGAGGTCGTGCCGCTCGGCCAGCAGCGCCTCCACCTGGGTTCGGATGTGGTGGCAGTCCAATCCTTGCTGGACCAGGATGTGCGCGGAGGCGGCGGGCTGACCTGAGGTGATCTCCCAGACGTGCAGGTCGTGTACTTCGGCCACGCCCGCCACGGCGGCGAGTTCGGCGCCGACAGCCGCCGGGTCGAGCCCAGCCGGAGCGGCCTCGAGAAAGATCCGGCCCGAGTCACGAACCAGCCCGATACCGGCCTTCAGCATCAAGACGACGACGACCATGGCGGCGATCGCGTCCGCCCGGGCAAACCCGGTCAGCAGCACGACCAGGCCGGCGACCGCGGTGGCGATGAAGGCGTAGAGATCGTTCAGGATGTGCTGGAATGCGCCCTCGACATTCAGGCTGGAACGGTTCGCCCTACTGATCAGCCAGGTCGCGGCGACATTGACGGCGATCCCGACCAGCGCGGTGCCCAGCACCAGCCCTCCCGCCACCTCGGGCGGGTTGACGAGCCGGTTGATCGACTCATACATGAAGTAGGCCGCCAGCAGCAGCAGCGTGATGCCGTTGGCCTGCGCCGACAAGATCTCGACCCGCTTCAGCCCGTAGGTGAAGCCGCCCTTGGGTGGCTGGGCCGCCAGTCGGATCGCCACCAGCGCCAGCGCAATCGCCGCGGCATCGGTGAGCATGTGCGCCGCATCCGAGATCAGCGCCAGCGAGCCCGCGGCGAATCCGACCACCACCTCCACGGCCATGAACGCGACGATCAACGCCAACGCACCCCCCAGGTACCGGCGGTCGGCGTTCGCAGTCACTCCATGACCATGGCCATGGTCACGGTCATGGACGGCAGATCCCTGTCCGGCCTGGCCTTGTGGGCGGTCGGCGCCGGCATTGGTCATCGCGGGTCTCCGCCTCGTTCGGGGTGGATCGCGTCGGTGTGTTCGGTATGGGCCACGGCGAGGTCGACCAGCATCCGCACGTGGGCGTCGTCGAGCCGGTAGTAGGCCATCCGGCCGTCACGCCGTACCGACACCACCCGGTGGGCGCGCAGCAAACGCAGCGCGTGCGAGGTAGCGGATTCGCTCATCGAGGTCACCGCGGCCAGGTCGCACACGCACAACTCACCGTCCAGCAGGGCGACCAGCAACTTCAGGCGGCGCGGGTCGCCGAGCAGCCCGAACACGTCAGCGGTGTCCACCACATCGCCCTCGGACGGCATCCGCGCACG
>JAWWOY010000435.1:0-2584 GCA_033851195.1 Kribbellaceae bacterium
CGTTCATCGAGCCGTTGCGGATGAACCCGACGAGAGTGAGGCCGCACTCGGCCGGCGCGAGATCAGTCGCCCCACGGGCGCGCTCCCGGGTCGAGGGGCAACAGTCGTGCGGTGGTCGCGGCAGCCGGCCCTGGATCGATGATCGCGAGCGCATCGGCGCCGGCAGCCCCGCGCAACATGGCAGATCCGGCATGTCCTACCGGCTCAGCAACCTGCGACCGAACCCGCACCGGGACCAGCCGGGTGCTCGTCGGATGACGGTCGAAGCCGAAAGGCACGGTCAGCAAGGCCGGCAACGGCTCTCCACGCAGCCCAGCGATGGCAGCGACGGCGAGAGTCAGGAAGGCCGCAAAAGCAGCAAACGGGTTGCCAGGCAGCCCAACCACCAGCCGACCGTCTTGTAACCGAGCAAGAGCCTGCGGGTGACCCGGCCGGCAAGCCACGCCGTCGACGAGAAGCTCTGCATCGAGCGTATCGAGGGCACCGCGCAAATGATCGGCGGGACCGGAGGCCGAGGAACCAGAGACAAGGATGAGATCCGCGTCAGTCGCGGCGAGCGCATCGATCAACAAGGAGCGCGAGTCAGGCAGGCGAACGGCCGGCAGTGCACAAGCACCTGCCCGCTCCAGCAGTCCGGGGAGCATCGGCCCGATGGCATCGCGGACCCTGCCCGGCCCGGACGGTCCGTGCGACACCAACTCGTCGCCCGTGACCAAGGCAATCGCGCGAGGCTTCGGGATCACAGCCAGGCAATCCAGCCCGAGCGAAGCGGCCAGCCCAAGGACCGGCGGATGCACAACGACACCGGCAGGCAGCAGCACGTCCCCGGCCGCGCACTCCTCGCCGGCCTGCCGCACGTGCCGACGCGGTCCGATGGTCCCGGTGACGCGATCGCCGTCCCGTACAGCGTCCTCGTCGGGCAGGACGGCCGTGGCCCCGGCAGGTACAGCTGCCCCGGTCACGATGGTGCACGCCTCGCCGTCTGCCAATCGAACCGAATGCGCCGAGCCGGCGAGAACCGCGCCCACGACAGTCCAAGGACCCGCGCCACGTACGGCGTACCCGTCCATCGCTGCGCGGTTCACGGGTGGGACGGCTGCCGGCGCCACCAAGGCACTAGCCAGTACGGCGCCGCCCGCCTCCGCCAGGGGGACAGTACGCGCCGGACGTGCCGAGGCAGCTGTGTGCGCGAGCCCTCGCGCGCCATCCCACGACGCGGCCGCCACGGCGTGACGGTGGGGGTCCAGGCCGACGGAACGCGCCAGCATCAGCGGCCCGGACGCAACTGCTCGGCCGCCAGCGCCGCCGCCGGATCGAGTTCGTTGCCGCCCGCATCGACATGAGCCACGAGCGCCGCCTTCATCCGCGGATCCCAGACCGTGCGGATATGCCTGGCGATGGCATCGGCAGCCTGCTCGGGCGGCCGGTGGCGGAACTGTGCCGCGATCTCGTTGGCCAGCCGTACGTACGGAGGCACGGAGGTCGTCTCCATCAGTTGCCTGCCGCAACGACTGGCTGCCGGTCCGCGTGCTCGTGGACAGCTGCGTGCTCGACCAGGAGGTCCACCTGCACGGCCGTGACCTTGTACTCGGGGCAGTTGGTGGCCCAGTCCGAGTTGTCGGTGGTGATCACGTTTGCCCCGGTGACCGGATGGTGGAACGTCGTGTAGCAGACGCCGACCGGCATCCGCTCCGACAGTTGCGCCCGCAGCTCCGTCCGCCCGACCCGGCTGGATAGCGCCACCATGTCGCCGGCGTTGATGCCGCGTACCTCGGCGTCGTGGGGATGCAACTCGAGCAGGTCCTCCGGGTGCCAGGCCACGTTCGCCGTACGCCGGGTCTGCGCGCCGACGTTGTACTGCGACAGGATCCTGCCGGTGGTCAGGATCAGCGGGTACTTCCGGGTGCTGCGTTCGGTCGTCGGCACGTAGACGGTCTCCATGAACCGGCCCTTACCGCGGGTGAACACCTCCTCGTGCATGATCGGCGTCCCGTTCGGTGCGTCGACGTTGCACGGCCACTGCACGCTGCCGACCTTGTCCAGATGTGCGAAGGAGACCCCGGCGAAGGTCGGCGTGGTGATCGCGATCTCGTCCATGATCTGGCTCGACGAGTCGTAGTGCATCGGGTAGCCCATCGCCTGCGAGATCTCGCAGATGATTTGCCACTCCTGCTTGCCGGTGCTCGGCGCCATCACCGGACGGACCCGGTTGATGCGCCGTTCGGCGTTGGTGAACGTCCCGTCCTTCTCCAGGAAAGACGTGCCGGGCAACAACACATGGGCGAACTTCGCGGTCTCGTTCTCGAACAGGTCCTGTACGACGACCAGGTCGAGCGCGGCCAGAGCCGCATGCACGTGCCGGGTGTTGGGATCGGATTGCGCGATGTCCTCACCCTGCACGAACAGCGCGCGGAACGAGCCGTCGATGGCGGAGTCGAACATGTTGGGGATGCGCAGCCCGGGCTCGTTCAGCAGCGGCGTACCCCAGAGCTGTTCATACACAGCCCGTGCGCCGTCGTCGGACACGTGCCGGTAGCCCGGCAGTTCGTGCGGGAACGAGCCCATGTCGCAGGACCCCTGCACG
>JAWWOY010000145.1:0-3340 GCA_033851195.1 Kribbellaceae bacterium
TGGAGACCCACCCGGCCGGCAGCGAGGGCGACAACATCGTCAAGACCCGGCTGTCGACCGGCGACATGTCAGACGTCTTCATGTACAACTCGGGTTCGCTGTTCCAGGCCATCGCTCCGGAGAAGAACCTGGTACCGGTCGACGACCAGCCGTTCGCGGCGAACCTGGAAGACACCTTCAAGCCCACCGTGACAGCCAACGGCAAGCTCTACGGTGTTCCGTACGGCGGCTTCCTGGGCGGCGGGATCCTCTACAACAAGGCCGTCTACAGCCGGCTCGGGCTGCAGGTGCCGAAGACCTGGGCCGAGTTCATGGCCAACAACGCCAAGATCAAGGCCGCCGGTGTCGCGCCGGTGATCCAGACCTACCAGGAGACGTGGACCTCGCAGCTGTTCGTGCTCGCCGACTTCCACAACGTCGCGGCCGCCCAGCCCGACTTCGCCGACGCGTACACCAAGAACAAGGCCAAGTTCGCGACCTCGACGGCGGCCCGCAAGGGCTTCGAGCACCTCCAGCAGGTGCACGACGCCGGTTACCTGAACAAGGATTTCGCCTCGGCCAAGCTGCCCGACGGACTGAAGATGCTTGCCGACGGCAAGGGCGCCCAGTACCCGATCCTGTCCGCGGTGGTCAGCCAGCTCGTCGCCGACAACCCCTCGGCGGCGCAGAACGTCGGCATGTTCGCCATCCCCGGCGACGACGCTGCCAAGAACGGCCTGACGGTATGGGCACCGGCCGGCGTCTATATCCCGAAGAGCACGACCGGCGACAAGCTGGATGCGGCGAAGAAGTTCCTGGCCTTCGTCGGCAGCAAGGACGGCTGCACGTCACAGGGCGCCGCGGGCGCCCCGACCGGTCCCTGGGCCGTCAAGGGTTGCGCGCTTCCTGCGGACGTCCCGCAGGCGATCAAGGACATGCAGCCGTACATCGACACCCAAGGCGCCTCCAGCCTCGCGCTGGAGTTCCTCTCCCCGGTGAAGGGCCCGTCGCTGGAGCAGATCACCGTCGAGGTCGGCTCCGGCATCCGCAAGGCAGCCGACGGCGCGAAGCTGTACGACGAGGACGTCAAGAAGCAGGCACAACAGCTCGGGCTGCAGGGCTGGTGAGTAGTGGCCACGACTTCGGCTCGACCTCACGCTCGTAGTGACACGGCCCCGGTGGTGTCGTCCACCACCGGGGCCCGGGTCCACCATCCGTACTCGAACTGGTTCTACCTGCCCGCAGCCGTGATCTATGGCCTGCTGTTCGCGATCCCGACGTTCGCCTCCTTCTACTTCAGCCTGACCCGCTGGAGCATCTTCGAGTCCCGGTTCATCGGGTTCGACAACTTCGTCATGTTCTTCAGCGAGCCGGCCCTGCTCAAGGGCTTCACCAACACGCTGATCTACGCGGTGATCACCTCCGGCTCCAAGGTCGTGCTCGGTCTGCTGCTGGCCGTCCTGCTGACCTCGCAGATCGTTGCGCGCGGCTACCTGCGGTCGGTCGTGTTCTTCCCGGTGCTGGTGAGCACCATCGGCGTCGGCCTGACCTTCACCGTGCTGATGAACCCCGAGCGCGGACTGATCAACAGTGCGCTCGGCGTCATCGGGGTCACCGGACCAGGCTGGCTCACCGACCCGAAGTACGCGCTGCTGTCGGTTGCGCTCGTGGACGTGTGGAAAGGGGTCGGGCTGGCCACCCTGATCTACATCGCCGGCATCGTCTCCATCCCGACCGAGTACCTGGAGGCGGCCAAGGTCGACGGGGCCGGGTCGTGGCAGCGCTTCCGGCAGATCGTGCTGCCACTGGCGAGGCCCGCGACGGTCACCGTGATCATCTTGTCGCTGATCGGCGGGCTGCGCTCGTTCGACCTGATCTGGGCGATGACCCGCGGCGGGCCGGGGTTCACCTCCGACGTGATCGCCTCGGTCATCTACAAGCAGTACCAGGCCGGCTTCTACGGCCTGTCCACCGCGGGCAACGTGGTCCTGTTCGTCGTGGTCACGGCGATCGTGCTGCCGCTGTCGTGGTTCCTCAACCGCAAGGAGGTCGAGCTGTGAGCACCGCGCAGCCCGTTATCCACAAGCCCCATCGGAACTACCTACTCAGCACGGTGGCCGTGCTGGTGTCGATCGTCGTGTTCGTGGTGCCGTTCGCGTTCATCGTCCTGACCGCCCTGATGGACCGTCAGCAGGCGTCCGAGTTGTCCTTCTCCTGGCCGCATCAGTTCCGGTTCGTGCAGAACTTCGTCGACGTGGTCAAGGCCCGCGACTACATGCTGATCATCGCCTTCATCAACAGCACGATCCTCACGGTGGCCAGCGTCACCGGCATGGTGGTGCTGGCCTCGATGGCGGCCTTCGTGCTGCAGCGGCGGCGCAGCCGGTGGAACCCGTTCGTCAACTTCCTGGTGCTGTCCGGGCTGATCATCCCGCCCGCGGTGGTGCCGACGATCTGGGTGCTGCAACGGCTCGGGCTGTTCCGCACCATGCCGGGGCTCATCCTGGTGGAACTCGCGTTCGGCCTGTCCTTCTGCGTGCTGTTGTTCCGGGCGTTCATCGCGACGATCCCGCGCGAGCTCGACGAGGCGGCGGTGATCGACGGGGCGGGTCCGCTGCGGCTGTTCTTCGGGGTGATTTTCCCGCTGCTCAGGTCGGTCATCGTGACGGTGGTCGTGGTGCAGTCCGTGGTCGTCTTCAACGACTTCGTGAACCCGCTCTACTTCCTGCCCGGCGACCAGAACGCGACCGTGCAGCTGACCCTCTACAACTTCTCCAGCCAATACAGCACCCAGTACAACCTGCTGTTCATGAACATCCTGCTGATCACGATCCCGCCCCTGGTGATGTTCATGTTCTTCAACCGCCAGATCGTCGCCGGGATGACCTCAGGCGCCGTCAAGGGCTGAACCGGGCAGCGGCAGCGGGGGCTTACCACATCGACCTGGCGTGCGTCCGGCAGTACCGCATGCCCAACGTCCGGGTGATCAAGGTATCGTTCCCGCGCCCGGTGGTTCAGGGCAGTTTCGGGGACCGAGACATTCACTCCTGACAGCGGTACATCCCGCTGGTGGATCTCCCCAATCTCGAAGAAGCAGGAGTCTTGACCTTGGATGCACAGCCAGCCCAGCAACACACTCCCGTGCTCGAGCGCGCGATGTCGAAGGTGCCGGAGGTGACCGTAGCGTTCTGGGTGACCAAGGTGCTGACCACGGGCATGGGTGAGACGGCCTCTGACTTCCTCTTCCAGCACCTCGCTCCCGCGATCGGGTTGGCCATCGGGCTCGTCGGCCTGGTCGTGGGCTTGGTGCTCCAGTTCAGGGCGGACCGGTACGTGCCGTGGATCTACTGGTTCGCCGTTG
>JAWWOY010000483.1:0-4820 GCA_033851195.1 Kribbellaceae bacterium
AGGCCCTGGATCTCGCATTCGACGGTGTCGCCGGCGGAGAGGTAGGGGAAGCGGCCGGACAACGCCACGCCTTCCGGCGTACCGGTGTTGAGGATGTCGCCCGGGTCCAGCGTCATGTACTGGGACAGGTCGCGGATCAGCGCGGCGACGGAGAAGACCATGTCGCTGGTATTGGAGTCCTGCCGCGGGTCGCCGTTCACCCAGGACTTGATTTCCAGCGCCTGCGGATCTTCCACCTCGTCCGCCGGGACAAGAGCCGGGCCGAGCGGGTTGAAGGTCTCGTTGCACTTGCCCTTCGACCATTGCCCGCCGGAGACGGCCAGCTGGAAGTCACGCTCGGACACGTCGTTGGAGACCGCATACCCGGCGATGCAGGCGAGCGCCTCCTCGTCCGAGCCGACGTACCGGGCGGTCTTGCCGATCACGACGGCGAGTTCCACCTCCCAGTCGGTCTTGGAGCTGTTGCGCGGCACCAGCACCTCGTCGTACGGGCCGACAACGGTGTTCGGGTGCTTGAAGAAGACGATCGGCCGGGCGGGTGGCTCGGCACCGGACTCGGCAGCGTGGGCCGCGTAGTTCATGCCGATGCAGACCACCGCGCCGGGTCTGGCGATCGGAGCTCCCACCCGCAATTCCGAGACGTCGGCGACCGGAAGCGTGCCGGCCTCGAGCGCGGCCCGGGCCCGGGCGATGCCGTCCGCGGACAGGAAGGCGCCGTCGATCTCGGCGGTGACGGAGCTCAGGTCATGGACGGTGCCGTCGGCGGCGCGCACGTAGGGGCGCTCCTCGCCGACCGGACCGAGGCGGAGCAGCTGCACAGATTCTCCTTGGTCGAAATATTCGTCCTGTGAGGGTGATTCCCTGATAGGACACTAAACCTTGTCGAAAACCGGCAGCAGACGCTGTCGGGAGGCCTCGATGTGCGCCCGCATCGTTGCGGACGCCTCGGCCGGTTCGCCGCGCCGGACTGCGGCGACGACCGTCTTGTGCTCGCGCAGCGCTTTGGTCGCGACGGCGCCGGGGTAGTACAGCCGGAACAGGTGCAGGTGGCAGTGGGTGCGGGCGAAGGACTGCCGGGCGGTTTCGTTGCCCGCCAGTTCGAGCACCAGGTCGTGGAAGCGCTGATCGTGCGCCGCCATCGCCTTGTAGCTGTCGTAGTCGGGCTGGTCCGGGACCTCGGTGTAGCTGAGCATCTCGTCCTTGAGCCGGGTCAGGTCCTCGGCGGCGGCCCGTTCGGCGGCGCGGCCGGCCGCCCAGGGCTCGATATGCAGGCGGTACTCGAAGAGGTCCTCGAATTCGTCCCGGGTGAGCCGGGACGACACTCGGTAACCACGCAGAGGCTCCTTGATCACCAGCCCGTCGGACTCCAGCCGTGCCAGCGACTCCCTGATCGGCGTCTGGGAGATGCCGAGTTCCCGGGTCAGCGCGTCGATGTTCAGCCGGGTGCCTGGCTCGACCACGCTGTCCATGATCAGGCCCTTGACGGTTTCGTAGACGTCGTCACTGAGCACTTGTCGCTGGGGCAGGCGTGAGAGCTGGCCCGCGAGTCCCACGTGCGCATCCGCCATAGTCGCTCCTCCAGAGCACTACTCTGCCCGACTTGTTTCGTTACCACGACATGTCTTGACGCCACCAGTGTGAGGGGGCAACATCAGCTTGGCAATATCCTATAGGATCTTCGAGGAGTCGGTGTTATATGCGTTTCCCTGCCCCACACTCTGCGTCCTGGTACCGCAAGACGGCCGTGGGGCTGGCCCTGGTCGCCCTCGTCAGCACCGGCTGCAGCACCAAGAACAACAACGCCTCCAGCGGCAGCGCTCCGGGCAACGATGCCTCCGCCAGTACGTCGACCGGTCCGGTCGTGCTGAAGGACGGGTCGAAGGTGAAGCTTGCCCTGATTCCGGGTGGCGCGCACCCGTATTTCCAGCCCTGGAAGACCACTGCGCAGTTGGACAAGACGGACTTCAAGCTCGGTGATGTGACGTTCAACGAGACTGCCGAGTGGGACCAGGGCAAGCAGAACAACGTGATCAACTCGCTGGCCGCCCAGGGCTACAACGCCTTCGGCATCTTCGGGGTGTCGCCGACCGACATCAACTCGACCTTCGAGGACCTGAAGGCGAAGGGCTTCGCGGTCGGCTCGCTGGCCTCCTGTCCGGCCGGTGCCACCAACTCGGCCGACTTCTGCCTGTCCACCGACGTCGAGACGGCGGCGTACAAGGCGGCGAAAGCAACGATCGACGCGATGGGTGGGCAGGGCACGCTGGTGCACCTGACCGGCAACAACGTCGACTCGAACACCCAGCGCCGGATCGCCGGTGTGAACAAGGCGGTCGCCGAGACCGGCGGCAAGGTCAAGCAACTGCCGGTGATCACCGACATTGACACGGACCTGCAGACCGCGCAGAAGGCGGTCGCCGACCTGCTCGCCTCCAAGGGCAAGGAGATCAACGGCATCGTCACCACGGCGTACAACCCGGCGGTCGCCGCCGCGGACGGCGTCGCCAGCAGCAAGCTGCCGATCAAGGTGGTGGCGATCGACGACGACGCCAAGATCCTCAGCGGCATCAAGTCCGGCGCCGTCTCCGCCACGGTGACCCAGAACCCGGTCGGCCAGGCGTACGTCGGCGGCTGGCTGCTCGCCCTGCTCGGCTCCAAGCAGTGCACGATGAAGCAGCCCGGCGTGATCGTCGACTCCGGCTCCTTCGTCGTCACCAAGGCGAACGTGGACACCTATGACAACGAGCGGAAGGCGAAGACGGCACAGCTGCAGAAGGACTTCGCCGCCCAACTGACCTGCCAGTGAACGGACCGAAGAGCTTGCCTACAACAACCATCAGCCGGGCCGAGGCCTTCCTGGTCGACCTGGAAGTCGAGACGGTTCGGACCGATGCCGTCCAGGCTTTCCTCAAGCAGGAAACGGTTTTCGTCGAGCTGGAGACCACCGACGGCAACGTCGGACTCGGCTACTCCTACACGATCGGCACCGGCGGTACGGCCGTGCTCGCGATGCTGCGGGACCACCTGTTGCCGCGGCTGGTCGGCGCCGACGCCCGCAACGTCGAGGGCCTCTGGTTCGACCTGTTCGCGTCCACCCGGGCGACCACGGTCGGCGCGATCACCTCGCTCGCGCTGGCCTCGGTCGACACCGCGCTGTGGGATCTGCGCTGCCGCCGGGCCGGAGAACCGCTCTGGCGGCTGGCCGGCGGCTTCCGCCGGCGGGTGCCGCTGTACGACACCGAGGGCGGTTGGTTGCACCTGACAACGGACCAGTTGGTCGCCGGCGCCCTCGCCTCGCAGAAGGCGGGTTGGCCGGGCGTCAAGCTCAAGGTCGGCAAACCGCGCGTACACGAGGATCTGGAACGCCTCAGCGCGGTCCGGGACGCGGTCGGGCCCGCGCTGGACATCATGGTCGACGCCAACCAGTCGATGACGTACGCCGAGGCGAAGCGCCGGGCGAAGGCCTTCGAGCCGCTCGACCTGAGCTGGTTCGAGGAGCCGTTGCCGGCCGACGACCTGACCGGGCACGTCCGGCTGGCCGAGTCCACCTCCATCCCGATCGCGGTCGGCGAGTCGCTGTACTCGGTCTCGCAGTTCCGCGAGTACGTCGCCGCCGGGGCCGCCGGCATCGTCCAGGTGGATGTCGCCCGGGTGGGTGGCATCACCCCATGGCTGAAGGTGGCGCATCTGGCCGAGACGTTCAACCTGGAGGTCTGCCCGCACTTCCTGATGGAGCTGCACGTCAGCCTGACGGCCGCCGTACCGAACGGACGGTATGTGGAGCACATCCCGCAGTTGCGGGCGATCACCGGTACCGAGATGGAAATCGTGGACGGGCACGCGGTCGCGCCGGACACCCCGGGGCTCGGGATCGACTGGGACCGGGGCGCGATTGACGACCGGCGGGTGTCGTGAGCGCGCCGGTCTCCGAGACCGCGACCGCGGCACTGCAGGAGCCGGACACCCCGGTCGACGCGCGGCGGGGCGGGAAGACCCCGTGGTGGGCGAACCAGCGGATCGGCCTGCTGATCCTGGTGGTCGCGCTGTCGGCGCTCTTCGGCGTGCTCCAGCCGGCCTTCTTCAACCAGCAGCTCGTGGTCTTCCCGCTGTTGCGTGACGTCGCGATGTTCACCGTCGTCGGTCTGGCCCAGATGTGCGTGCTGTCGATCGGCCACATGAACCTGGCGGTCGGCCGGATGGCCGCGTTCTCGATGATGATCACCGGCATCTCCTACGATCTGTGGCACTTCGGCCTGTACGCCGGCCTGCTGGTCGGCCTCATCGCCGGTACGGCGATCGGCGCGCTGGCCGGCTGGGTGATCGCCCGGACCGGCGTGAACTCGTTCGTCGTCACGCTGGCACTGGACTTCCTGCTGCTCGGCCTGATCCCGCTCGTCTACACCGCGCTGACGGCCAACGCGGCCTTCGTGACGAAGCCGCCGGGGATGCGGGAGTTGCGCAACTACTCGCTCGCCGACGTCTGCGTGGGCAACGTCTGTGGCTCGCCCGCGGTACCGCAACTGGCCATCTTCGCGGTGATCGCGATGCTGGTCGTCGGCTGGATCTACAGCCGCACCAAGCTCGGTCGTGAGCTCCTGATGACCGGCTCCAGCGTCAAGGCCGCCGAGCTGTCCGGCATCCCGACCGCCCGCCGGGTGATCATGGCTCACGCGATGTCGGGCTGCCTAGCTGCGCTGGCCGGCTTCATGCTTGCCGTCAGCACCGGCTCGATCACAGCCACCATCGGCGAGGAGTTCATGCTCCCGTCGTTCCTCGGCCCGATCCTCGGTGGCACCTTGCTGGCCGGCGGCTACGTCTCC
>JAWWOY010000512.1:0-2677 GCA_033851195.1 Kribbellaceae bacterium
GACCAGGGCGTTCTCGATGGTGGCCTTGCCCACGCCTCGCTCGACCGCCATCAGGGTGAAGGGGGTGGCGATGGCCGGCGCCTGGGCGCCCTCGGCCGTGAGCCGGTCGAACATGCCCTTGATGAACACCTGCCCGGGTCCCGGCGCCGGCCCCAGGTCCACCGTGGTCGTGGTGGTTGGCGTCCCGCCCTTGAACCGGTCGAACGCCGAGGTGTGGTCGGCGGTGTAGGTGATGCCGAAGAAGATGGCGGCCACCGAGACGACGAGCGCGACGACGTAGGCGATAGCTCTTTGCATTGGCCTCAAGGGTACGGTGGCCCGATGTCCCGGCCTGCGACTCTCGGCCAGTTACGCGAAACGGGCTGGCAGTCGGTACCCGTGAAGGAAGAGGTGCGGCGCAACGTGGCCGCCCGGATCGCCGCCGGCAAGCCGGCGGTCACCGGCGTCGTGGGCTACGAGGACACCGTCCTGCCCCAACTCGAGAACGCCCTGCTCGCCGGCCACGACACGATCTTCCTCGGCGAGCGGGGCCAAGCCAAGACCCGCATCATCCGGTCCCTGACCGAGCTGCTCGACGAGTGGATGCCGGTCGTCGCCGGCTCCGAGATCAACGACGACCCCTATAACCCGGTCTCCCGCCATGCCCGCGACCTGGTGCGCGACCACGGCGAGGACACGCCCATCGAGTGGGTCCACCGCTCCACCCGCTTCGGCGAGAAGCTGGCCACGCCCGACACGTCGATCGCCGACCTGATCGGCGAGGTCGACCCCATCAAGGTGGCCGAGGGTCGCTACCTGTCCGACGAGCTCACGCTCCACTACGGCCTCGTCCCCCGGACGAACCGGGGCATCTTCGCCATCAACGAGCTGCCGGACCTGGCCGAGCGCATCCAGGTCGGCCTGCTCAACGTCCTCGAGGAGCGCGACGTCCAGATCCGGGGCTACAAGGTCCGCCTGCCCCTCGACGTGATGCTGGTGGCGTCGGCCAACCCGGAGGACTACACCAACCGGGGCCGGATCATCACCCCGCTGAAGGACCGGTTCGGCGCGGAGGTTCGGACGCACTACCCGCTGGACGTCGATGCCGAGGTGGACGTCGTACGGCAGGAGGCCCACCTGACCGCAGAGGTTGGTGAGCCGCTGCTGGAGGTACTGGCACGGTTCGTGCGGCACCTGCGGGAGTCGACTGCGATCGACCAGCGTTCGGGTGTTTCTGCCCGCTTCGCCGTGGCTGCGGCCGAGACCGTCGCGGCTGCCGCGCTGAGGCGGAGCGCGGTCACCGGTGAGGAGCCGGCTGTCGCGCGACCGGTCGACCTGGAGGCAGTGCCTGCGGTGCTTCGCGGCAAGCTGGAGTTCGAGCCGGGCGAGGAGGGGCGCGAGAACGAACTGCTCGAGTACCTGCTGCGCCGATCGGTTGCGGACACCGCGCGTGAGCGGTTCGCCGGGCTCGACCTTACGCCGCTCGCCATTGCAGTGGCCGAGGGGCACCTGGTGACCACGGGCGAGCGGGTGCCGGCCAAGGACGTGCTGGCTGCTCTGCCTGAGCTTCCGATCCTGTACGACGTTGCTGCCCGTGCCGGAGTTGATCCGGGCGATTCGCCTGGCCGGATCGCTGCGGCGGTCGAGTTGGCTCTTGAAGCGCTGTACCTGTCCAAGCGGCTCGCCAAAGATGCCGATAACGACACGACTATCTATGGGGCCTGACCATGACCGTCTTACCGGAAGGCTGGTCATACGGTCCCTGGCACGAGGGACCGGACCCGCTCGCTCCGCCGCCGGACCTGCGGGACGCGCTGGACGAGATCGGTCGCGATGTGATGGCCGGGTCCTCACCCCGCTCCGCGCTGGAGGAACTGCTGCGCCGCGGGACGCGCGAGACGTCAGGGCTTGACGAGCTGACCCGCAGGTTGTGGAAGCGGCGGGCCGAGATTCAGCAACGGCACAACCTCGAGGGCACCCTGCGGGATGTGCAGCGGCTGCTCGACGAGGCACTCGAGGCCGAGCGCCGGGAGCTGTTCCCCAACCCGTCCGACGACGCCCGCTTCGCCGAGGCGCAGCTTGATGCTCTGCCTGCTGGTACGGCGGCCGCCGTACGGGAGTTGGCTTCGTACGACTGGCAGTCCGAGGAGGCCCGGCAGAAGTACGAGCAGATCCGCGAACTGCTCGGCCGGGAGCTGCTGGGGTCTCGCTTCGAGGGCATGAAGGAGGCGCTGCAGAGCACCACGCCGGAGGATGTCGAGCGAATCAACGAGATGCTGACCGACCTGAACGCGTTGCTCGCAGCGCACGCCCAGGGCCGGCCCGACATCGACCAGTTGTTCGCCGAGTTCATGAACAAGCACGGCGAGTTCTTCCCGGAGAACCCGCGCACGGTGGACGAGCTCATCGACGTACTGGCTGCTCGTGCGGCGGCGGCGCAGCGGATGCTCAACTCGATGACGCCGGAGCAACGGGCCGAGCTGGCTCAGCTCTCGCAGCAGGCGTTCGGGAATCCGCAACTGGCGCAGCAACTGTCCGCGCTGGATGCGCAACTGCAGGCGTTGCGGCCGGGAGAGGACTGGTCCGGGTCCGAGCGGATGAGTGGCGACGATCCGCTGGGTCTCGCCGAGGGCGCGCGGGCGATGTCCGATCTGGCCGAGCTCGACGCGCTGGCTGAGCAGCTGTCCCAGTCCTACCC
>JAWWOY010000589.1:0-2564 GCA_033851195.1 Kribbellaceae bacterium
CGATCCGCCCGAGCTGCCGGCCAGCTTCGCCGTCCGGGTGAGCCGGCCGGACTCGGCCTGGCGCGTTCAGCTCCTAGCGGTCGACGCCGGCGACGAGCTGCCGGTGCTGGAGCGGGCGCTGGGCGAGCCGGGGGTCGACGGCTGGCCGCCGCCGTTCGTGCTGGTGGTCGACTCGCGGCTGTACTTCGTCGTGCTGCGGCATGGTCCGGGCGGCATGGTCCGGGCGCTGATCTCCGACGCCACGATGCAGGAGTGGGTGCTCGCCGCCGAGGTGGTCGAGCGCTACGGCATCGCGGTCGATACTGACGGCGCCTTCGATGACGACGAGTCCGGCTGGCCGGGCGGCGATCTGGACCTGTTCGCCGACGACGGACTGCCCGCCGACCAGCTGCGGCCGATCGTCACCGCCGACGACCTGTGGGCCGACGAGATGGTGCTCCGGATCGCCGACCGCCTCGGCTTCGGCGCCGAGCTTTCCGCGGCGGTGGCCCCGTGAGCCAATGTCGGGCTTCCATGACGTCGGGGGACGACGCCGTCGAGGCGGCGATGGGACGGGCCCTCGAGCTGGCCGCGGCCGCGCAGGAGTGGGGGGACACGCCGATCGGCGCCGTCGTCCTCGGGCCCGACGGTGCCGTCCTCGCCGAGGCGGCCAACGAGCGGGAGAAGCGCGGTGACCCGACGGCACACGCCGAGGTGCTCGCCCTGCGCGCCGCGGCGGTCGTGAACGGCGACGGCTGGCGGCTGACCGGCGCGACCCTGGTGGTGACCCTCGAGCCATGCACGATGTGCGCCGGCGCGATCGTGCTGGCCAGGGTCGCGCGGGTGGTCTACGGCGCCGACGATCCGAAGGCCGGAGCGGTCGGATCGCTGTGGGACGTCGTCCGCGATCGACGGCTGAACCACCGGCCCGAGGTCACCGCCGGAGTGCGGGCGGAGGAGTCCGCGGCCCTGCTACGGGCGTTCTTCCACGATCGGCGTGGCCTGTAGTCTTCTCGGCGGTGGCGTGTCCGAGCGGCCGAAGGAGCACGCCTCGAAAGCGTGTGAGGGTTAACGCCCTCCGTGGGTTCAAATCCCACCGCCACCGCCATTGCGATGTCTCGGGACACCGTTCACAGGTGTCCCGGGACATCGTTCACGTTTGGGCCTGTGGTTGGTAGTCGCGGGTGGGGTCCAGGTCTAGGTCGCGGAGTAGTTCTCCGCGGGTGGTGAGCACCCGGACGTGCCGGTCGTGGACGAGGACCAGGACGGGCGTGCCGGTGTGGCGGCGGCCGATGCCGATGTGGTGCAGCCGGCTGTTGTAGCGCAGGGTCAGCTTGCCGCAGCTGTCGATCTTGTCGTGGCGGACCCGGAAGTGGTCGTCGATGAGCGGGATGCCGCTGGCGGTGGCCTTTGGCCGGGCGGTGTAGGCCTCGGCGGGGGTGCGCCGGTGCAGCGCGCGGTGCGGCCGGACGGTGTTGTAGTAGTCGCGGAAGGCGTTCAGCTGGGACTGCAGCTGGGTGAGGGTGGCCGCGGGCGGCTGGGTGGCCAGCCAGTTCTTCTCGGTCTGGTGGAACCGTTCGACCTTGCCGCAGGTCTGCGGGTGGTAGGGCCGGCAGTGGGTGAACAGCACGCCGCGGGCGTGCAGGGTGACCTCGAGGGCGACCCGGCCGTGGCCGCGGTAGCGGCCGGTGAAGACGGCGCCGTTGTCGGTGAGCACCCCGGCGGGGTCGCCGTACTCGCTGGCGGTGGCCCGGTAGAGGGCGTCGACGGCGGGTGAGGTGAACACCGAGGCGGCGGTGCTGGCCAGGCAGAGCCGGGAGTGGTCGTCGAGCCAGTTGCAGATCTCGACGTCGGTGCCGTCGGCCAGCGGCCAGTGGGTGATGTCGGCCTGCCAGCGTTCGTTGGGCTGGACCGCCTCGAAGCGGATGTAGGAGCTCTTGGGTCGCTTGTGCGGTTGCGGGGTGACGAAGCCGCGGGCGGTGAGGATCCGCCAGATGGTGGAGACGGCGGGGCTGGTGCCGTGCCGGCGGTGCAGGTGGGTGGCGATGGTGGCCGCGCCGGCCTCGTGGCCGGCCCGCACCAGCTGCTTGCGCAGGGCGACGATCTCGTCCTCGACGCCGTCGGCGGTGCGCCGCGGGCTGCTGCGGGGTCGCCGGGACCGGGGGGCGAGTCCGGCGTCCGCCTCGGCCAGGTACCGCTGCACCAGGGTGATCACCCAGCGGCGGGACAGGCCGTAGTCCCGGGCGACCTCGCTCTTGCTGCGGCCCTCCAGCAGGACCGCGGTGACCACCAGCTCCGGCATCCCCATCGCACACCCCTTCGTTCAGGGTGTGACCGATGTCCCGAGACAGGTGTGCACGATGTCCTGAACTCAGACACCCTCGTCTCCACTCGCTTGACCTGCGGATTTACTTCCGGCAGGGGCTCGGACGAGCACTCCGGCGGGTTCTCAGTCCGCAAAAGGTCCGCAACTCGTCCGCGGGATGCGGCCCGCAGCGTGTCCAGCCCGTCTGCCACGTCGTCTAGGTCGTCGTCGAACAGGTCGGCGTAGCGGTCCAGGGTCATGGCCGCCGAGGCGTGCCCGA
>JAWWOY010000624.1:0-3861 GCA_033851195.1 Kribbellaceae bacterium
TCACGCTGGTCCAGCCGGCCGGTGACTTCGTCAACATCCTCGCTCTCCCCTTCTCGTCGCCGGCGCCGGTCGAGGCCCTCGACTACCTGCCGGACTCGCCGCAGTTTCGGCAGAACATCATCTCCGACGGTCCGTACAAGGTCTCGAAGTACGTCGCCGAGAAGACGATCGAGCTGGTCCGGAACCCGGCGTGGAAGAAGAGCACCGACAAGGTCCGGGCTGCTCACGTGAACGCCGTGACCATCACCGAGGGGTCGGACGAGGGACCGATCCAGCAGCAGCTCGTCGCCGGCACCGCGGACATGAGCTGGGACACCTACGTCCCGACGGCGGAGATACCGGGCCTGCGGGCCAAGAAGGATCCCAACCTCGCGCTGGTGAGCAACGGCAACACCAACCCGTACGTCGTCATCAACTCCCTGAGCCCGAACGCCGGCGGGGCGTTGAAGAAGCTCAAGGTCAGGCAGGCGCTGAACTACGCGGTGAACAAGAAGGCCGTCATCCAGGTCCTCGGCGGCCCGACGCTCAACGAGCCGCTCGGTCAGATCCTCACGCCGCCGATCCTGGGCTACAAGCAGATCGACCCGTACACGACACCGGACAGCGCCGGCGACCAGACAAAGGCGAAGGCCTTGCTGGCGGAGGCGGGGTACCCGAACGGCCTCGACCTGATCTACCTCTACCGCAACAAGGGCAAGGCGCCTGCCATCGCGGCCACCATGCAGGCGGAGTTGAAGAAGAGCGGCATCCGGCTGAAGCTGAAGGTCGTCCCGAACGCCGACTTCTACACCCAGCACCTGTCGCACCCGCCGGCGACGAAGTCGGGCGACTGGGATCTCGCCGCACCAGGCTGGAACCCCGACTGGCAGGGCAACGCCGCCCGGTCGTTCCTCGTACCGCTGCTCGACGGGCGGCACTGCGAGGAGGGCACGACCAACTACAACTGCTACAACAACCCAGCCGTCAACGCGCTGATCGACAAGGCGCTGGCCGAGAGCGATCCCACCAAGGTGGCCGACCTCTGGCACCAGGCCGACGTGCTGGTCATGGCCGACGCACCCTGGGTGCCGGTGACGACCAGCCTCAACCCGCTGTACCACTCCTCGCGGGTTGGTGGCTGGAACTACTTCGGCCTCTCCAACAACGGCGACATCACCAACGTGTTCCTGAAGACCGGTCGCTGACCCGTCATGGTGCGGTTCCTGGCTCGCCGGGTCCTCGCCGGGGCAGTCGTCCTGTTCATCATCAGCCTCGCGGTGTTCGTGCTGTTCTTCGTGCTCGCGCCTGGTGACCCGGCAGCCAACTTCGTCGGCAAGGGCGCGACACAGCAGCAGATCGAGATGGCCAGGGCGCGTTACGGACTCGACCAGCCGGTGTACGTGCAGTACCTCACGTACGCAGGCGGTCTGGTGCACGGAGACCTGGGCTTCAGCTTCCGCAACGCCGAGCCGGTCACCCACACTCTGCTGTCCCGACTGCCAGCGACCGCCTCTCTGGCAGTCGGGGCAGCAGTCCTCTGGTTGGCGATCGGCATTCCGGTTGGCATCCTCGCCGCGACCCGTCCCCGGAGCCTGCGGGACCGGGCGGCGACGGTGTTCTCCCTCGGTGGCCTGTCCGCACCGAGCTTCGTCGTCGGGCTGTTGCTGCTCTACCTGCTGTTCTTCCGCCTCACGGTGCTCGGCTGGCACATCTTCCCGGGGAACGGCTACGTGCCCCTCACGAGCGACCCGTTCGGCTGGGCCCGACATCTGCTGCTGCCGTGGATCACCCTCGCCGTCACGTACGCCGCGTCGTACTCGCGTCTCGTTCGCGGCTCGCTGCTCGAAGTCCTCGGCGAGGACTACATCCGCACCGCACGTGCCAAGGGCCTGTCCGAGCGACGCGTCGTGCTCCGGCACGGCTTGCGCAGCGCCCTGACACCTGTCGTGACGCTGCTGGGCATCGATCTCGGTTCCCTGCTCGGCGGGGCGATCGTGACCGAAGCTGTGTTCGGGCTGCAGGGCATCGGTCAGACCGCTGTGCAGGCCGTGACGACGGGCGACTTGCCCATCATCTTCGGCACGGTCATGTTCGCGGCGTTCTTCGTCGTGATCGGCAACCTGGTGGTCGACATCGTCTACGCGCTTCTCGACGTCCGCGTCAGAGCCGCCTGAGCCGCCCAGGTCGGCACCGCCGTTGCGTGCAGCGGTCGAGCCAGCAGGTAGCCCTGGACCCGATCGGCACCCATCGCCGTCAGCACCTCGAGCTCCTCGGAGGTCTCGACGCCCTCTGCGACGGTGGGGATGCCCATCGAGGACCCGAAGACGGTCACCATCTCCACCAGCGCCCGACCCAGCTTGCTGTCCAGCTGGCTGATGAACGATCGGTCGATCTTGATGGCGTCCATCGGGAGCTGCTGCAGGTGGGCGAGCGAGGTGTGCCCGGTGCCGAAGTCGTCGATCGCGACGCGGACGCCGAGGCGTCGCACGTCCTCGAGCTCCACGGCGGCGCCGATCAGGTCCTCGAGCACGACTGTTTCCGTGATCTCCACGGTGAGCCGGCCCGGGTCGACGTCGCCATGGGCGAGCACCGTCATGAGGTGGCCGGGCAGGCTGCGACTGAGCAGGTGTCGTCCGCTGATGTTCACGGACATCGTGAGATCTGCCAGCGCCGGCACACTCGACCATTCGGCGAGCTGCCGGACAGCCCGCTCCAGCACCCAGCAGTCCAGCAGGATGATGAGTGGGCTCGCCTCAGCGATGGGGATGAACTCGTCCGGGGTGAGCGGCCCGTGGCCCGGTCGTTCCCAGCGGATGAGCGCCTCGACACCGAGCAGCGACTGCGTCTCGGTCGAGATGATCGGCTGGTAGTCCAGGCGCAGTCCGCCGCCGGCCGGATCGGCCAAGGCTTGGGTCAGCGCCAGCTCGATCTCCCGGTTCTTCACCAGGCTGTCCTGGAGGGTGGCATCGAAGATCTCGATGGCCGAGCCTTCCCTCGCCTTGGCGCGATACATCGCGGTGTCGGCACGGGCGATGAGCCTGGCCGGGTCCTCTGGGCCATCCAGGCTGATCGCGATGCCGATCGACGCACCGACCAGGACCGTCTCCTCGCCGATGTGCATGGGCTCGGCCACAACGTCGACGAGGCGACGCGCCAGCAGGGTCAGCTCCTCGACGTCGGCGCTCTCGGCCACGACGACGAACTCGTCCCCGCCGAAACGAGCCACGAAGTCGCCGCCTCGGAGGGTCTGAGCCATCCGGGACGCGACCTGCAGGAGTACCTCATCCCCGCCGTGATGACCAAGGCGGTCGTTGACCGCCTTGAAGGCGACGAGATCCACGAACAGCACGCCGGTGGCAGATCCCGTCCTGGTGGCACGGTTCATCGCCGCTTGCAGGCCGGCCACACCGGCCGCCCTGTTGAACACCCCGGTCAGCGAGTCATGAGTGGCCTGATGGCTCAGGTGGGCCTGCAGCTCGTCCCGCTCCATGATGGAGTTGGAGAGCACGGTCACGGAGCTCTGCAGCGACTGGCCGAGCCGCCCCGGTAGGGGCGCCGTGAGCACGGGCGCGTCGAAGTCGCAGTCCGCGAGGGCGTTGGCCTTCGCGTCGAGTAGCCGCAAGCTGGCCACGAGGTCCTCGAAGGCCCGGAAGGCCAAGCGGGTCTCGCGCGGTCCATGGTTGCTGCGGACTGCGGGTGCACCGTCGAGCTGGCCCTCATTGACGGCATCGGCGTACGCCGCCAACCGCTTCAGTGGTCTGGAGATCGACCGCCCCAGCATGAGCGCGATGGCGATCGAAGCGAGGGCGAGCACGGCGGTGCCGAGCCCCCACAGCAGGAAGCCGTTGCGGCCTTCGTCGGCCAGCTTGCGTGCGTCCTTGC
>JAWWOY010000761.1:0-3924 GCA_033851195.1 Kribbellaceae bacterium
TCCAGCCGGGCACCAAGACCGACACGCTGATCCGGTTCTCCACGGTGGCCGGCGAGCGCGGTACACCCGACACCTGGCGGGACCCCCGCGGCTTCGCCCTCAAGTGGTACACGACCGAGGGCAACTACGACATGGTCGGCAACGACACGCCGGTCTTCTTCATCAAGGACCCGATGAAGTTCCAGCACTTCATCAGGTCACAGAAGCGTCGCTCGGATAACAACCTCCGCGACCACGATATGCAGTGGGACTTCTGGACGCTGACGCCGGAGTCGGCCCACCAGGTCACCTGGCTGATGGGCGACCGCGGGATCCCCAAGACCTGGCGGCACATGAACGGCTACTCCGGCCACACCTTCATGTGGGTCAACGCGCAGGGCGAGAAGGTCTGGGTGCGGTACCACTTCATCAGCGACCAGGGTGTCGAGTGCCTCACCCAGGCCGAGGCCGACGCGCTCGTGTCGACGGACCCGGAGTACCACACCGCCGACCTGTTCAACTCGATCAAGGCTGGTGACTACCCCAGCTGGGTCATGAATGTGCAGGTCATGCAGTTCGAGGACGCCAAGACGTACCGCTTCAATCCGTTCGACATGACCAAGGTGTGGCCGCACGGGGACTACCCGCTCATCCCGGTCGGCCGGCTGACCCTCGACCGCAACCCGACCGACTACCACAGCGAGATCGAGCAGGCGGCCTTCGAGCCCAGCAACATGGTGCCGGGCATCGGCCCGAGCCCCGACAAGATGCTGCAGGGCCGGATGTTCTCCTACCCGGACGCCCACCGCGCCCGCATCGGCACGAACTACAACCAGCTGCCGGTGAACGCGCCCCTGTCGCCCGTCCACACCTACAGCAAGGACGGGAATATGCGGTTCGTGAAGGCGTCCGACCCCGTGTATGCGCCGAACACCAAGGGCGGGCCGCTCGCCGACGTCGAGCGCTACGGTGAGCCGGCAGGCTGGCACGCCGACGGGGAGATGGTGCGCTCCGCGTACGAGATCCACGCTGAGGACGACGACTGGGGTCAGGCCCGCACGCTGGTCCGCGAGGTGCTCGACGACGCAGCGCGTGAGCGGCTGGTCGGCAACATTGTCGGCCACCTGCTCCACGGCGTCAGCGAGCCGGTCCTGCAGCGCGCCTTCCAGTACTGGCGCAACGTCGACCGTGACCTGGGCGACAAGGTCGAGAAGGGCGTCCGCGCCGGTCAGTCCTGACCGCCGACGCCACCCATATACCCGGGAGAGTTCGCCACCAGGCACCTCCCGCGCCGGTACCTGCACGTACCGGCCCCGCACATCGAGAATCTGAAGGGAGGCTACACCCATGAGGCGCTTCGCCCACTACCGCGGTTCTTTCAACCGCGGCCGCGGTTACCGCGGTCGCTGGACCCGCAACCGTCGTTACGGCCGTTGATCGGAAACCGTACGTGATAGCAAGTCTCGGGGCCGACGGTTCATCCGCCGGCCCCGGGCCATATCCGAGCCCCGGCCCAAGCAGAGGGCAAGGGCGCATTCTTTGGGAAAGGGTGACCCGTGGCCCGTCTGTCGAGCCAACCAGCTTCAGGTAACGGCCCGGTGGCTGTCGCACCCGCTGTCGCGGCCGGCGACATCTTCCGCCGTTTCTGGCCGTACGTGCGTCCGGACTGGCGCTGGTTGCCGGTGAGCGTGGTCCTGTTGCTGACAGGTTCAGCCACCGACATCGCCTCGATCTGGTTGTTCAAGGACCTGGTCGACCAGGTACTCGTCCCACACCACTTCTCCGGATTCGTGCCACTGGCAGTGATCATGGTGTTGCTGGCCTCAGCCGGCGCGCTGGCAACCTATGCCGGCAACTACACCGCGGCCTGGGTCGGCGAGCGAGTCCTGCTACGACTACGGACAGCGGCAACCGCCCACCTGCACAGTCTGCCGCCCGACGAACTGGAAAGACGCTGGCACGGAGACCTGGTCTCCCGGCTGACCACGGACATCTTCGAAATCGAACAAGTGGTCAACTCGGGCCTGATCCAAGCGGCCTCGGCGCTGATCAGCCTGGTGTTCTTCGCAGCGGCAGCCGTATACCTCAGTTGGCCACTGGCACTCGCAGCCCTGTGCACAGCACCGCTGTTCCTGATCTCCGCCCGCTTCTTCGGCTCCCACATCCAGAGACGCTCCCGGGAAGCGCTCCGCCGAGACGGCAGCGTCACCGCCGTCGTCGAGGAAAGCCTCGCGAACGCCTCACTCGCCGACGCCTACAACCAACAAGAACACGAGGTGGACCGGGTCCGCACGGAGAGCACGGGTCTGCTGCGTGCCGAGCTCGCTACCGCCCGCTTCGCCCTGCTGTACCCACCAGTGCTCAACGTCATCGAAGTGGTCTGCGGTCTGATCGTGATCGGCGTCGGCGCATACGAACTGACCCAAGGCCGGATAACCATCGGCGGCCTCCTCGCCTTCGCCGCCTTCCTGGCTCAACTCTTCGCCCCGGCCCAGGAACTCTCCGCACTCGCCGCCGCCTTCGGCTCCGCAAGCGCCGCCGCCGAGCGGCTCATCGAGGTGCTCCAGATGCGTACGCCGGTGCAGCAGCGGCCCGGCGCGAGTGACCTCGTCGACGTACGCGGGCGGCTGGACTGCAAACACGTCGGCGCGGAGTACAACGGCCGCCCCGTCCTTCGCGAGGTCACCTTCAGCGTCGCCCCCGGGGAGACCCTCGCCCTGATGGGGCCGAGCGGAACGGGCAAGTCGACAGTGGCCAAACTCCTGGTCCGGTTCATGGATCCCTCCACCGGAGCAGTGCTACTGGACGGCAAGGATCTCCGGGACGCCACCATCACCTCGGTCCGTGAGGCGGTCACCCTGCTGCCCCAGCAATCACGTCTGTTCCGGGCGACGATCCGCGACAACATCGCCTACGGCCGACCCGAAGCCACCGACGACGACATCGTCCAGGCTGCCCGGGACGCAGACGCACACCAATTCATCACCGCACTCCCGGACGGCTACCAGACAATCGTCGGCAAGGACGGATTCCAACTCTCCGGCGGCCAACGACAACGGATCGCCATCGCCCGCGCCTTCCTGCGCGCCACCCCGGTCCTTGTCCTGGACGAACCAACCGCCGGACTCGACACCGAATCGGTCGGACGGCTGCTCCCCCCACTACGACGACTCATGACAGGCCGCACCACCATCGTCATCACCCACGACTGGGCACTCGCCCAACAAGCCGACAACATCTACACACTGCCCAGTTCCAACCCCGAGGATCCCGGCCCCGCCACCACCGGCCCGGAATGGGAAGACTGGGAAGACCCCCAACAACGCGCCGCGTCCTGAGCGGAAGCCGCCACGCTCAGCGGCTCCGAACGCGCATTCGTCGCCGGGCGCCGTTGAGGTAGGGCCGTATCAGGTTCGTGAACTGGTCGCTGGGCGGAAGACCGAGTTCGCAGTCCAGCATCGCCCGGAACTGCTTGTAGTGCTCGAGCGCTTCGACGATGTCACCGTTGTCGAGGTGCGTCAGAGCGATGGTGCGATGTGCGCTCTCGTGCAGGGGCTCGATGCCTGTCGCTGCGAAGGCGGCCTGAAGCGCCTCATGGCGGCGCTGCTGGGCACGGCGGAGGCCGGCGAGGGCGTCGAGTGCACCGAGGCGTAGGTGCTGTAGCCGCTCGCGGGCGGCAAGCACCCAGTCGTCGTACCAGCCCGGCAACAGTTCCGCGCTGTCCATCACCGTGGCGGCGGTGTCCTCGTCTGGTTCCTCGGTGCAGCGGATCAGCCGGTCGGCGGCGGCGACGAAGCTGTGCACATCGACCACGACATCGCTCGCGAGGGACAGGGAGGCGTCGCTGATCTCCAGCAGGGGTGGCAGGTCGGCGTGTCGGTGCCGCAGTCTCCAGAGGACCGCACGGAGCCGGCCCGCGGCCACCTGGTCCGGGTGGTCAGGCCA
>JAWWOY010000700.1:0-3194 GCA_033851195.1 Kribbellaceae bacterium
TACCTGCTCGACGAGTACGCGACGGTGTCCGCGCTGGACCCGGACAAGGTGCCCACGCTGCGAGCGCAGATCTGGACCCTGATCCAGGCGGCCCAGTTGCACCACGATCTGCACACCGACTCCTTGCCGGAGGACGAGGAGTTCGACGAATTCGTCCTGCACCTGGACGGCTACCTATGCGAGATCAAGGACGTTCAGATCCGCGACGGCCTGCACATCCTGGGCGGTGGACCTGAGGGCGAGGCGCGGGTCAATCTCGTCCTCGCGGTGCTCCGCGCGAACCAGATGTGGGGTGGCAGGTCCGGGGCGGTCCGCGGCCTGCGAGCGGCGCTCGCAGAAACGTTCGGCGTCGACGAGGCAGCGATGCTCGCCGATCCGGGCAAGGTGGTCCCGGAGCTCGCCGACCTCGCGACCCTGGCTGATCTCCCGGCCGTGAGTGGGGCTGACGGCGTGGATCTGCTGGAGGCCGTCGCTCGCAAGCTCGTCCTCGGCATGGAGACGCTCAGCTGGGACGCCACCAAGGTCCCGGTCGTCGTCACCGAGGTGCTCGGCCGGGACTCTGCTGGAGTGACCGCGTCACTGAGCTTCGCCTCGACCGAGGTCGTGCCGCGACTGGCCCGCACCGGTGACGAGCTGACCAATGTGCTGCGTGCGCTGGACGGCCGCTTCATCGAGGCGGGGCCGTCCGGTTCGCCGACCCGCGGCCTGGTGAACGTGCTGCCGACCGGTCGCAACTTCTACGCGGTCGACCCGAAGGCGATCCCGAGCCGCAATGCGTGGGACGTCGGCGTCGCGCTGGCCGACTCGCTGCTGAACCGCCACCAGGCCGAGACAGGGGAGTGGCCGCGATCCGTCGGCCTCACCGTCTGGGGCACCTCGGCGATGCGCACCCAGGGCGACGACCTCGCCGAGGTGCTCTGGCTGCTCGGTTGCCGGCCGGTCTGGGATGAGGCCTCGCGCCGGGTGACCGGCTTCGAAGTGGTCGGCCTCGACGAGCTCCGAAGGCCCCGGGTGGATGTCACGATCCGCATCTCCGGCTTCTTCCGCGACGCTTTCCCGCACGTCGTCCAGCTCCTCGACGAGGCGGTCCGCACGGTGGCCTCGCTGGACGAGCCGGCCGACAGCAACTATCTGAAGGCGCACGTCGACGCGGACGTTGCCGACGGCAATGACTTGCGCTCGTCCACGGCCCGGGTCTTCGGCTCGAAACCCGGCTCGTACGGCGCCGGCCTGCTGCCGCTGGTGGATGCGCGGAACTGGCGCACCGATACCGAGCTGGCCGAGGTGTACGCCGTCTGGGGTGGCTACGCCTATGGCAAGGACCTCGACGGCGCCGAGGCCCGTCCGTCGATGGAGCGCGCCTACGCCCGGATCCAGGTCGCAGCCAAGAACGCGGACACCCGCGAGCACGACATCATGGACTCCGACGACTACTTCCAGTACCACGGTGGCATGGTCGCGATGGTGCGTCACCTCACGGGGTCCAACCCGAAGGCGTACATCGGTGACTCCGCCGTACCGGCGCAGGTGAGGACCCGGACGCTGGAGGAGGAGACCAAGCGCGTCTTCCGGTCCCGGGTGGTGAATCCGCGGTGGATGGCGGCGATGCAGCGGCATGGCTACAAGGGCGCGTTCGAGATGGCCGCCACGGTCGACTACCTCTTCGGGTACGACGCAACGGCGGGCGTCGTGGACGACTGGATGTACGAGACGCTCACCACCGAGTACGTCGCGAACGAGGAGATCGCCGAGTTCTTCCGCAAGTCGAACCCGTGGGCCAGGCACGGTATCGCCGAGCGGTTGCTCGAGGCGGCCCAGCGCGGCCTCTGGGCGGAGCCGAGCGAGGACGCCCTGGAGACTCTCCGTACAGCCGTGCTGGAAACAGAAGGCGACCTCGAAGACCGGGCTTGACGGGTGGGATGCTGGTGTTCATGACCGAAGCCGGCGGCGGGTTGCATGGAGTGGACTTGGGACTGCCGTCCCCGCTCACCGAGCTGCGAGACGACAGGCTGGCGGATCGTGGCGTTCGGGTGATGCTGAAGAGAGACGACCTTATCCACCCCGAATTTCCGGGCAACAAGTGGCGGAAGCTGAAGTACAACCTGGCTGCCGCGAAAGACGGTGGGCATGAGACCCTTCTGACTTTCGGTGGTGCTTACTCCAACCACATCCGTGCGACTGCCGCTGCGGGCTACTACGGCGGGTTCCGCACGATTGGTGTCATCCGTGGCGAGGAGCACCTGCCGCTCAATCCGTCATTGGCGTATGCAAGCAGCCGCGGCATGGAACTCACCTACCTCGATCGGACCAGCTACCGGGCTCAGCAGAGCGCTGAGGTCGTCGACCCGCTGCGGCGCAAGTTCGGAGATTTCTATCTTCTGCCCGAGGGCGGCAGCAATGCCGAATCGGTACGTGGCTGCTCAGAGTTGCCAGCTGAGATCGGGGAGCCATTCGATGTGATCTTCTGTCCGGTTGGAACCGGCGGGACGCTTGCCGGCATCGCGGGTGCGCTACAGGGCGGCCAACGAGCTGTGGGTGTCGCCGTTTTGAAGGGTGGAGAGTTCCTGAATGCCGAGGTCGAGCGGTTGCAGCGGCTCACGTTCGGAACGGTTTCAGGGAACTGGAGTATCGAGTGCGGCTTCCACTCCGGCGGATACGCCAAGAGGACGCCTGCGCTGGATACCCTCGTCGATGACTTCCAGGTACGTCACGGCATGCGACTGGATTGGGTGTACGTCGCGAAGATGATGTCGGGCCTCTTCGCGATGGTCAAGCGCGGCGAGTTCGCGGTAGGAACGCGGATCGTTGCGGTGATCACCGGAACCGAGGATCGCGGCTGAGACAGCCACCGGTTCGTCGGTCCCGGGTGTGATTGGCTGTGGCGGTGAAGAAGCTGAGAATCCTGGTGACGAACGACGACGGCGTCGAGTCGCCGGGGATCCAGGCCCTGGCCGCGGCTGTCTCCGACCTCGGCCATGAGGTCATGGTGGTCGCTCCGCTGGACGACCAGAGCGGGGTCGGATCGGCTCGCGCCGCTATGGCCGGCCGACCGGTCCGGACCAAGGTCCTGGACTCCGGCTTCATCGGTATCGGCGGCACGCCCGCGCTGGCCGTGACGCTGGCCCGGCTCGGTGCCTTCGGGCCACCGCCCGACCTGGTCGTCTCCGGGATCAACCACGGCATCAACATCGGCG
>JAWWOY010000716.1:0-6365 GCA_033851195.1 Kribbellaceae bacterium
GCGACACCGTAGAAGCCGTCGTGGTCGGTCAGCGCCAAGGCGTGCAGCCCGAGCCGGACCGCCTCCTCCACCAGTTCCTCCGGTGCCGACGCGCCATCGAGGAAGCTGAAGTTCGAATGGGCGTGCAGTTCGGCGTACGGCACCACCGGCCCGGCCGGGCGCAGCGGCTTCTCGTACGGCGGTGGCGCGTACATCCCGCGATGCTGCGACCAGGCCGGGCTGTCGCCACCGTCTGCCTCGGCAGGCCGGCCACCGTGACCGCCCGGCCGGGACCGGTCCGACAGCATGCGCTCGAGCTCCGACCATGGGATGGGCGGGTTGTTGTACCCCATCGCACATCACCTCCCAACACCCACACTAGAACATAGTTTCCCTTAAGCTCCGAAAAGAGTTTCGGTGGGTGACCTGGGCGGTCAGGCTATGCCGTCGGTCGGCGGCGTGACCCAGCACGACGCACAGGAGGGGCGCTGGGACACTCCGATAGCAGTCGGCGGCTATGCGGGGAAGGCCTTCCAGTGTCCTTCGGAGATGACCTCGACGGTGCCGTCGGTCACCTTGATGGCGGTCTGGTCGTCGATGGCGTATGCCGGACCTGCGATGTCGGCGGCCCATCTCTCCGCATCGGCCATTGTATTCCCGGGCATGAGCTCGTGGTCCAGGTGCGGGTAGATCGAGAAGTCGACGACCCCGAGCGTGCGGTCGTCCAGGGCAGAAGGCCAGTTGACGAAGTCGTCACCGATCCGCGGTGTCATCACCATGCTGCCGGCGCTCAGCCCCACCCAGACCGTCTCGGGTAGCGACGAGATGACGTCCGACAGCCCTGACTGCCGCATCCAGTGGTACAGGTACGACGCGTCGCCGCCGTCCACCAGCAGCACGTCGGCCTCTCGGACCCACGGCACCCACCGCTCCTCGCCGATGCTGGGTAGCGCGGTGAGTTCGAGGACGCCCACGGATGCCCATCCCAGGCTGGTCATGAGAAACGGAGGCTCGCCGGTGACGACGCCTCGCACCGATGCGGGCCCTAACATCGGGTGGCCCCAATGTGCCGTGGGGATGCAGAGCGCACGGGACTCGGAGATCGGCTTGCCCAGCAGATCGACCAGCGCATCGCGGATGCTCTCGTTCGTGACGCCTCCGGATGTGAGAAGGAGCTTCACAACGCCTCCCGAGTTGAGTGCGACGGATTCGTGTGACATAGGCACCGCGGACGCGTCATCGCCTGACTCCTTGTCTTGCCCTGTGGCGCCCTCGACTGGCCACCATTCACCTGTTCCGCGAACACTACGTTCCGGATCCGACAACCCCTGCCAGGAGATTCGGTGGGCCTCCGCATGCGCGCACTGTCATCGGCATGTCGGTGCGTCTCGCCCAACCCGGACGCGGGCGGTTGCCGGGCAGGCCATCGACGTCAGGCCCGAGTCGAGCGGAACACTAAGCCTCAGGTGTGTCATCCGGGCCGACGATCTGGCCCTGCTGGGAGGCAGGTGTTCGCGCGGTAGCAACGCGGAGATCGCCGTGGGCGCGGGCGAGCTGGTCCACCGCACTCAGATGCGCCAGATACCGGTCAACCGGCCGAACCACCGAGAACTCGCTATCCAGCACCGTCCACGAGACCTCGCCATCCGGCAGATCAACCCGGTGCACCACCAAGCCCACAACCGCCTCCGGAGCGTCGACAACACCCCCGATAACGACCCTCTGTCACGGCCGCTACGCGGCATGTAGCGCGTCGCTACATCGAAGGCATCATTACTCTGGTTTAAGGGAACATGTGTTCGAAGGCGCGCTATGGTGGATCCATGCTAGGGCGCTTCACCGTACGACCTGCCAACGACGGATCCGGAGGGTTCGGCGTCTGGGACAGCGCCGTCAGCGGGTGGCGATCCACCGACCTCACCGAACAGCAGGCCCACGCGACAGCGGCCGACCTCGACGTCCAGTACGACGCCCACGGTCCCCGGCCGGCCTCGTCGGTACGTCGGGTGGAACCCGCGCAACAGGTCCAGCGCGCCGAGTGGCACGGCGGCGGTGTCCTCGACGTATGGATCCGCGACAACGGCGAATGGCTCGGCAGAGTCCGCGACCCCGACGGCCGGATCACCTGGGTCCCCGGCCCCGACCTGCGCCCCACCGACAAGACCACATGAGCGATCGAGGACCCTGATCCAGTTGCAGGGCTGCACGGAGTCAACTGCCCCCAGGCCAGACAACCTGTAGCCGGATCGCGTCGTTGCTCGTTGTCACTGGCCGGGGCTGAGAGAATGCTGAGAGCGATATGTGCGCTGCTCGGAACCGGTGCCATCATCGGAAGGTGCGATACAGGCGTCAGTCCACGCGCACGCCAACGGAGAGGTTCGGTTGACAGGCGGAATTCCCAGGCTGGTAGTCCGGCCAAACTGGGCGGCGCGTTTCCTGGCGGTAGTCCTCGGCACCCTGACCGGGGTGCTGCTGGTGGCGTCGCCCGCGCTCGCCTCACCCAGCCCACGGCAGTCCGTCGAGCATGGCGCGGCGACCGGGGAGGGGCAGGTCGTGCTCATCGGGGCCGCAGGCCTGAGCTGGGCGGACCTCTCGCCGAACACAACACCGACCCTCTGGCGGCTGCTCGACCATGCCTCGGTGGCGGCGCTGTCGGTCCGTACCGTCCAGCTGGCCACCTGTCCGGCCGATGGCTGGCTGACAGTGAACACGGGGGCCCGGGCCACACTGCCCCGGTCCGGCCAGGGTGACGGCGACCGGTGCACGGACACCCCGGCCCCACTCCGGGTAGGCGGTGGCGCCGACGTGCCCGGCTGGGCCCAGCTCGGCGCCTACAACGCCCAGTTTTCCTATGACCCGCAGCTCGGCCTGCTTGCAGCAGCCGCGGCCCAGCGTGGCTGCGCCAGCGCAGTCGGACCGGGCGCCGCCATCGCCCTGGCCGACCAGCGGGGTCACGTTCAGCGCTACGCCGCGACGCCGGCGGAGGCCGACCTCAACGCCTGCCCGCTCACCGTGATCGACCTCGGCTCGCTGCGTGCGCCGTACGGCGTCGACCGAACGAACGCGGTACGCCAGGTCGATGCCGCTCTCGCGCGGGTCATCGCAGCGGCGCCGCAGGCGCAACTGCTGGTCGCCGGGCTGTCCGACAGTTCGTTCACCCCGCACCTGCAGATGGTGCTGGCTAGTGGCGGTGCGTACCGAGGCGGCTGGCTCACCGCGTCCTCCACCCGCCATGACGGCCTGGTCCAGCTCACCGACTTGACCCCGACGATCCTCGCCGCCCTCGGCATCGCCGCGCCGCCCCGGGCGGTGGGCTCCGTTCTGCACCAGGTGTCCGGCCGCCCAGCAGACAACGCCGAGACCATGCAGCGGCTCCGCGACTTCGACCTCGTCGCCCAGGCGATCAATGCCAACGTCGCGCAGTTCTACTGGGTCCTCGGGCTCGGCGTGCTGATCGCCTGCGGGCTGCTCGCCCTGACCCGCCGCTCTACCCTCCGGCATCGGACGAGACTCGCCGGTGCAGCTGAGTTGCTCGTGTTGGGATTCGCGGCAATGCCGGTCGCCTCCTTCCTGGCCAACCTGATGCCCTGGTGGCGCTCGCAGCACCCCGGCGTCGTGCTGTGGGCCGCAGTACTCGCCTGGTCCGTGCTCCTCGGCGTGCTCGCCGTGACCGGGCCATGGCGGCGGCGGACATTCGGCCCGGCCGGATTCCTGGCCGCGGTCACCGCGTCGGTGCTCGCCGCTGACGTGATCACCGGGTCACGGTTGCAGCTGTCCAGCCTGTGGGGCCTCTCACCGCTGGACGCCGGCCGTTTCTACGGAGTCGGCAACGTGGCGTTCGCGATGTTCGCGATGACCGCCCTGATCGCCGCAGCCTGGGCGGCAGCAATTCTCCTCACCCGTGGCCGCCGCCGCGCCGCCGCTGTCACCGTGGCGGCGATCGGCGTCGCGGCAGTCGTGGTCGACGGATGGCCGTCCTTCGGCGCCGACTTCGGCGGAGTCCTAGCGCTGGTGCCCGGCTTCGCCCTGCTGGCTGCCGGCGTCGGGGGCCTCCGGGTGACCCTCCGGCGGACCGCCGCAGTGGTCGGCTTGGCGCTCGCCGCGGTCAGCACGATCGCCGCGGTCGACTGGGCCCGCCCACCCGCGAACCGCTCACACCTCGGCCGGTTCGTCCAACAGGTGCTCGACGGCGACGTCGGCACCATCCTGCGCCGCAAGCTCGAGGCCAATCTCAATTCCTTCGGCCAGCGCCCAGCGGTGGGCTTGTTGGTGCTGGGGCTGCTCATCGTCGTGACCGTCGTCGTCGCCTGGCCGAAGCGCATGCGCGTCACTCCGGTCGTAGACGCCTACGCCGCGGAGCCAGTCCTGCGGCCGTGCCTTGCCGCCTGTCTGCTGACCGCGGTCGTCGGACTCGCCGCCAACGACTCCGGCGTCATCATCCCCGGTATAGCCCTTGTGGTCGCGGTACCGCTTGTTGCGGCCGCGGCGGCCCGGGCAACCTGCGTGCCACCGCCACCAGCCGGGCCGCGGCGGCCCCGAGGGTGGCACTGATCCACGGCGGTCACCGTTTCGAGGAGAAGCGGACTTCGAAGCGTGCGCCCCCCAATGGTGAATCACTGATCGTCACCCTGCCGCCATGACCCTTGACGATCTCGTGGACGATGGATAGCCCGAGTCCGGAACCGCCGCTGCCCCGGGCGCGGCTCTCGTCGAGCCGCACGAACCGCTCGAAGACGCGACCCCGGTCGGCGGCCGGGATCCCAGGGCCGTCGTCGTCGATGAGCACCACGGCGGACCCCTCGTGCTCGCGGAGCCCGATCCGTACTCGCCGACGGGCTTGCTGCCGGGCGTTGTCGGCGAGGTTCCGGACCACCTGGCCGAGCTTGGCGGCGTCACCACGGACCTGCGCGGGATGAATGTCGGTCTCCACGACGAGGTCACCCGAGGCGCGCAACCGACGAGCCTCGGCGTCCAGCAGGTCATCCAGATCAACATCGGACACCTGCATGCGCAGCCCGTCATCGTCAGCCTTGGCCAGCAGCAGCAGGTCCTCGACGAGCCGCCGCATCCGAGACGTCTCGGCGCCGAGCACTTCTTGCAGGTCGCCCCAGGCCCGACCAGTCGGGTCGGCAACCGCGACGTCGAGCGTGGCAGTCAAGGTGGCCAGCGGGGAGCGCAGTTCGTGGCTGGCATCGGCGACGAAGCGGCGCTGGTTGCCCTGTGCCGTCTGCAGCCGGTCCAGCATCTCGTTCATCGTCACCGCCAGCCGGGCGATCTCGTCGCGGGTTGCCGGCACCGGGACCCGGTCGGCGAGACGGCCGGCGCCGATGCCCTGCACCCGCGACCTGATCTGCTCGACCGGCCGCAGCGCCCGCCCGACCAGCACCCACGTCGAGGCCGTGACCAGCAACAGCAACAGCGGAACACCCACCATGAGGTAGGTGAGCACAGTGCTCACCGTCTCGCGCTCTGTCTGGATAGAGGACACCACCACGACCGTGTAGACCGAGCCCTGATACTCGGCTGCGGTGACCACGACCAGATACGCGTCGTTATCCAACAGTTCCAGCCGGCCGACCTCGCTGTGGAGCATCTGGCCGGGTCTCGGCCGCAGCGGCGACAGAGGTTTCCGGTCAGCGCGCACCGACGAGGCCGCGACCACAGCGCCGCGAGGATCGATGACCTGTATCAGCTGGCTCTCCCGGGTCGTGGCGGCCAGGTCATCGGGCAACCCTGCGGCGCCGCGGTCTGCCAACTCGCTGGCCACCTCTCCGGCGCGGGCAGCGGCCGCGTCGTCGACACTCGCGATCAGGCCCCGCTGCAGGAGGAACAACAGCAGCACTGCCGCAACGGCCAGCGCCACCGCGACCACCCCGGCTGCGGCCACGGTCGACCGCACCCGAACCCCTGCGCCCCCTCGCGGTATTTTCCTGACCATTCGGCTCCGACCTCTTCTCTTTCGGGCTCTCTTCCGGCCACATTCAGCCGTCGGGGGGCCACCGCCACCATTGCCACGCCGCCAGCACACTAGAGCGTCCGTCGAGCCGGGCAGGTCAAGAGGGTGGTTACGCCGGGTCGCCTGCTGGTCGGCTGGCGAGGCCGGCGGCTCTGCAGAGGGCGTTGAAGCCGTCGTCGGTACCGGTCCAGTGGGCGCGGACTTGGTCGATGCAGCCCGTCGTACGACGCTGCGGAGCAGGGCGACCACGATGATGGCGTCGTCTGCGTAGGCGAGGACGGGCAGTTAGAGTTACCGCCGACTCTCTGCGCCTGCTGCGGCGCGGAGGGCCAGTGCATCGATCGCGTGCGCGACCGCGTCGGGGCTGGAGATCATCGTCAGGTGCTTGGCGCCCGCGATCAGCGTTGGCGCGGGCGCGCCGATCCGGGTC
>JAWWOY010000720.1:0-3717 GCA_033851195.1 Kribbellaceae bacterium
GCGCTGCGGCGCGGGATCGATCCCCGCCTTCTTCAAGATCTCCCACACCGTCGAATACGCGATCTTATGACCCAACCGGGCCTGCTCACCCTGGATCCGACGATGCCCCCACCCGGGATTCTGCCGAGCCATCGCCACCACCAACCGCCTGACCGATACCTGGGTAGACGGCCGGCCCGGAGCCGCCGAACGCGGATAGGTCCACCTCCAGGCCATCAGTCGGCGATGCCACCGCAACAACGTCTCCGGAGTGACGCCGAATACCTGAGCCCAACGACGCCGAGGGATCAAACGAGCCAGCGCAGACAGCCATATCCGGTCCACAGGCCGATACCGCACCCGTTTCACGTGACGGCGCAACACGGCGTTCTCGTGCCGAAGCACCAACAGTTCAACGTCCTTGGACACCTCGCGGCGCACAACGACCGTCACCACGGCGAGCACGAGCCTCGTGATCAGGTACACCAGCGTGAGAAGCACCCCGCGAGCGTCCCAGCCTCAACAACCGCTCCGCAGCAAGACCTCGCAGGTCAGCAACCCCGACCCTATTTCGTGCGGCACAAGATCCACGAGGGCCTCAACGTGGTGGAGAAACTGGAACAGCGCGAACAAGGACATCTTCTACGGCAAGGCCGGCGACCTGACCGGCGACGACCGCGAGCATGTCGAGGTGTCCGCGCTGGCGTTGCACCTGGTCCAGGCGACGATCGCCTACCTCAACACCCACCTGATCCAGATCATCCTGCGCGAGGACCCCAAGCTGCGCGCCCGCCTCACCCCCGAAGACCTGCGCGGCCTGGCCGCGCTGTTCTGGACCCACCTCAACCTGTACGGCCGCCTGGAGCTGGACATGACCAATCATCTGGATCTCAGCTTGGCGAACTAGGAGGACCAGGCCCCGTAGGCGATCCCGGCAACACTGCTGTCGGGGAGTGTGGTCGGCCCCCCGGGGGGTTAAGGAGTGACGAGTGGATACGTCGCCCCTGGGGCCGCGGTCGGGCCGTTACCCAGCCGCTACGTCAGGTCGGCCCGGTGATCGATTCTTCCATCCCCGGGCGCTGGGTGAGGTTCTGCCAGATCCGGTCGGTGGCCGCGCGGGCTCCATCGCGCTGGTTCACCGGCGCAATCGCCCACTGGTCCGCCCCCGACCGTGCAGACCGCGGCCGCCTGCTGGGCCGCTTCGCCGACGACGTCACAGCTCACCTGACCACCCTTGAGGACAGGTGAGCTTGTGGATCGTCCTGGCCGTCGACGGCGCAACGGCGGAGCCGGTCTAGACGAGCACCGGGTAGTTAGCGCGGAACACGTTGTGCGGGTCGCGGGCCCGCTTGATCTCCCGCAGCCGCGCGAGCGCGCTGCCGGAGAAGGATTTCGCCGCCGTCTCACCAGGAGACAGCAGGGTGTACGGCTTGCGGCCGCTGATGTAAGCCTCCAGATCGGCCACGACCTCGGCCTGCTTGGCGCGCGTCGCATCGGCCACGTGCGGCAGGCCGAGACCCAGCAGGCCCAGCAGGTACGGCTCAGCCACCGCGCCGCTCGCACCGGCCCCGCCGCCCGGCTCGGAGAGTGCTCCGCCCAGGTGTCTGATCTGCATGCTGATGAGTGGTTCGACCGGCTTGGCCAGCAGGAGCTCCACCGCGTCCGTGTCCAGGCCGGTGAGCAGCTCGGCACGAGTGATGGTGGGGGCCGGGTCGGTGGGCTCGGCGGTGATGTCACCCAGCTCGGCAACCGGGACGACGCCGCGGCTGTCGGAGATCGGGCCCTCGATCTTGTCGAGGCGAGCCAGCAGGTCCTCCCCCTGAGCCGCCTCACCCAGGTAGGCCAGATCCAGCGTGACCATCGGTGATGCGCCGGGTGGCTGGAGCCGGTTGATCCAGACACTGAGTTCACGCGGCGCCTCGGCGGTGATCTCCAGGAATGCGTCGTATACCTCTCTGGTCCGGTGGTCCGGCCAGATGACGCGCCCGCCGTACATGGTGGGCACGGGGTACAGTTCGAGTTCGAGGGCGGTCACCACCGCGAAGTCCCCGCCACCGCCGCGCAGCGCCCAGAACAGGTCCTCGTTCTCCTTGTCGCTAGCGATCAGGAACCGGCCGTCAGCAGTGACCACGTCCGCCGAGATGAGGTTGTCGCAGGACAGTCCGAGCCCGCGGGCCAAGTAGCCGATGCCGCCGCCGAGCGTCAGCCCACCGACCCCGGTGGTGGAGATGATGCCGCCGGTCGTGGCCAGCCCGAAGGCGTGAGTGGCCGCGTTGAAGTCTCCCCAGGTCGCTCCACCGCCGGCCCGGGCCGTCTGTGCCATCGGATCGACCCTGACGTTGCGAATGCCGCTCAGGTCTGCGACGACCCCGTCGTCACAGGTGCCGAAGCCGGGCACGCTGTGCGCGCCGCCGCGGACCGCCAGGTCCAGCTCGTTGGTGGCGGCGAAGTCGACCGCAGCCATCACGTCTCCGGCATTCATGCACTGCACGATCACCCGTGGATGCTTGTCGATCATGCCGTTGCGGACCTTGCGCGCCTCTTCGTACGCCTCGTCGGACGAGGTGAGCACCGGTCCTCGGGTGCGTCCTCGCAAATCCTCGATCGTGTACTCGCCCATGACTCCTCCAATGGCCGTGCGGGCATCACACATTGTCGAGCGGCGACAGATGTCACTGACCAGACCAGCACACCGCCGTCGGTCGTTGACAGCGCGAAAACGTTCCCCTGAGAGACCAGCGTCTGCCTACCGTCCGGACGGCTGCCAGCCCTCCCCATCGCAACCCCGTTCCTGCGAGACTCCCGCCAGAACCGGCGACAGTCAATACCCCCATCGCCCCGCCGCCGGTCGCCGAATTTGTCGAGGCTCGTTACCCGATACCCCCGGACGCCGGGGCGATGGTCCGACGTACCGCTTCGACAGGCCGTCGATGCTCAACCTGCCGCTTCAACACTCCGTACGGGCGGCGACCCGGCGTGCCCGGGCGGTGAGTCGCGGGCCGCGCGGCCTGTCGGAGCGGGAAGTCACCTCGTCGTCCGTACGGGTTGCGGCTGGACGTTGACACGATTCGCCTGCAGCACACGTGGCAACTTGGGACCGTTGATTGGCGACACGCCGGGGAACTACGGACCGACGACGGAGAAAGTGGAGGGGCGTGTCAAGAAAGGAGGGGCGGACCCGACCTGGGAGTGTAAGTGCTCAGACTTGGAGGCTGTCATGCGGAAGGTCATCTACCTCGTTCACCAGTCGCTCGACGGGTACATCGAAGGCCCGGCGGGCGAGTTCGACTGGCCGGTGGTGGGGCCTGACCTGTCGGCGTACGGCATCGGCCTGCACGACCGGGCCGACACCCTTCTTTACGGCCGCGTGGTGTGGGAGATGATGTCGTCGTTCTGGCCGCAGGCCGAGTCGATGTCGGACGACCCGCACGACCTGGCGTTCGCCCCGATCTGGCGAGCGATGCCGAAGATTGTCTTCTCCCGGACGTTGGAGAAGGCCGACTGGAACGCCCGGGTGATCAGCGAGAACATCGCCGCAGAGATCGCCGCCCTGAAGGAACAGCCCGGCAAGGACCTGCTGCTCACCGGCGGCTCGAACCTCGCTGCAGCCCTCACCGAACTCGGCCTGATCGACGAGTACCACGTGATCGTCCACCCGGTCGTGCTCGGCGGCGGCAAGCCGGTATTCCTGCCACCGAAGGAGCGAATCGACCTGCAATTCGTCGAGACGCGGACCTT
>JAWWOY010000747.1:0-3554 GCA_033851195.1 Kribbellaceae bacterium
GAGGTGCTCGAGGAGAACGCGGAGGAGTTCGTCCGCGGCTTCGTGCAAAAGGGTGGGGAGTGAACCGCTAGATGACATTCGATGCCTCCGGCCGGCTGCCGGAAGCCTTCCTGACCCCAGGGGGCTCGTCGTTCATGGACTTCCTGGCCGGGCATGCCCCGGACCTGCTGCCTGGACGGCGCAACCTGGGGTCGGGCGATCTGTCCAGAGACGTCCCGCACGGCACCACGATCGTCGCCGCCACCTTCGGCGGCGGCGTCGCGATGGCCGGTGACCGGCGGGCCACGATGGGCAACATCATCGCCCAGCGTGACATCGAGAAGGTGTTCCCGGCCGACGAGTACTCCTGTGTCGGGATCGCCGGCGCCGCCGGTATCGCGGTCGAGATGGTGCGGTTGTTCCAGGTGGAGCTGGAGCACTACGAGAAGCTCGAGGGCATCACGCTCAGCCTGGACGGCAAGGCGAACCGGCTGAGCGCACTGATCCGCGGAAACCTCGCGATGGCGATGCAGGGCTTGGCCGTGGTGCCGCTGTTCGCGGGCTACGACCAGTACACGAAGGCAGGCCGGATCTTCTCCTACGACCCGACCGGCGGTCGGTACGAGGAGACGTCCTTCCACAGCGTCGGCTCGGGTTCGCTGTTCGCCCGCGGCGCGCTGAAGAAGCTGTACCGGGAGGACCTGTCGGCGACCGACTGCGTCACCGCGATCATCCAGTCGCTGTACGACGCGGCCGACGACGACTCCGCGACCGGCGGGCCGGACATGGCCCGGCGGATCTTCCCGGTGGTCGGCGTGGTCACCGCGGACGGTTACCAGCGGATGCCCGACGACGAGATCGGCCCGATCGTCGACGCCGTTGTGGCCGCCCGGCTGCAGCGTCCGGACGGCCCGGCTGCCGCGTCCCTCACCTGATCCCCATCGACTGATAGAGGACGACACCTTAGATGAGCGTTCCGTTCTACGTCTCACCCGAGCAGCTGATGAGGGACCGGGCCGACTTCGCCCGGAAGGGCATCGCGAAGGGTCGCAGCGCGATCGCCCTGCAGTACGCCGACGGCATCCTGTTCGTCGCGGAGAACCGGTCTCCCGCGCTGCACAAGGTGGCCGAGATCTACGACCGGATGGCCTTCGCGGCCGTCGGCCGGTACAACGAGTTCGAGAACCTGCGGATCGCCGGGGTGCGGCTGGCCGACATGCGCGGTTACTCCTACGACCGCCGCGACGTCACCGGCCGGGCGCTGGCGAACGCCTACGCCCAGACCCTCGGCGCGATCTTCTCCTCCGGCGGTGAGAAGCCGCTCGAGGTCGAGATCCTGGTCGCCGAGGTCGGTCCCACCGCCGCCGAGGACCAGATCTACCGGCTCACGTACGACGGCTCCATCGCCGACGTGCGCGGGTTCGCGGTGATGGGCGGCCCGGCCGAACAGGTCGCCGAGTACGTGGGGGAGCACTACACCGACGGCATCTCGCTGGCGGGTGCGCTCCGGCTCGCGGTGGACGCGCTCGGCCACGAAGGCACCGAGACCCGGCAGCTCGAGCCGGACCAGATCGAGGTCGCCGTGCTGGACCGGACCCGGACCCAGGTGCGCAAGTTCAAGCGGATCTCGGACGAGACGCTGGCCCGGATCCTGTCCGAGTCCAAGCCCGACACCAGCCCGCCGGAGCACGCTGAGCATGTCGAGGCCGCCGAGAGCGTGAACGGCGGCAGCTACGAGAGCTCCCGGGCCGATGATGCGCCGGTGGCACCGCCGGAGGAGACGGACGACGACCGGCCGCTGTGACCGACCCGATCCCTTGGCAGTTGCTCGGCGAGCGCCCGGCGTACGACGGGTTTCTCACCGTCAACGTGCGCCGGTACCGCTTGCCGGACGGGCGTGAGGTCGACTGGGACGTCTTCGGCCCGAAGTTGAGCGCCGGCATCAGCGCCGACGTGACAGTGCTGCCGCTGACCCCCGACGGACGGATCGTGACCGTGCGGATGTTCCGGCCCGGGCCCGACCAGATCGTCACCAATCTGCCCGGCGGCCTGATCGGACCGGGCGAGGAGCCCGCGGCGGCCGGCATCAGGGAACTGGAAGAGGAAACCGGCTACACCTGCGAGTCGCTCGACCTGGTCGGCTGGCACTGGTCCTCAATGTCATCGATCTATCGCACGTACGTCGCGATTGCCCACGGCTGCCGGCCGGACGGGAAGCAATCACTGGACGAGCTCGAGGACTGTGTGCCGGTCGAGCTGACCCTGCCGGAGTTCCGCGCCGAGCTCCGTACGCCTGGCCGCATGACCGGCACCGATGCCGCCTACTTGGCTCTCGACCACGCCGGCCTGCTCTGACCAGCCCGGTAGACTTCACGCCGGATCGCGACTGGCGCTGAGGTGGTGCACCACCGGGGAACGGTCCGCCGGCGTACTTGCTGCCGGCTTCGCCGCGCGCCTGGGCAACCGACCTGTTCGTCGACGCCCGAAGGAGCGCGCCCATGACCACCGACCATATTGCCCGGCTGATGACCGGCACCGAGATCGCCGCGGAGATCGTCGAGAAGGCAGCGGCGCGAGCGAAGGCCCTGCAGGACGCGACCGGCGTGCAGCCCTGCCTGGCCACGGTGCTCGTGGGGGATGACCCCGCGTCGGCGACGTACGTGCGGATGAAGCAGAACCGCAGCCGTAAGGCCGGCATCGGCTCACGCAGTGTCGTGCTGCCTGCAGAGACCACCACCGAGGAACTCGTCGCCGAGTTGCGCAACCTCTCGGCGGATCCAGCCGTGCACGGCATTCTGCTGCAGCACCCGGTGCCGGCCCAGATCGACGAGCGGGCCGCGTTCGAGGCGATCGACCCGGCCAAGGACGTCGACGGGGTCACCATGCACTCCTTCGCGGCGATGGCCTTCGGCGAACCGGGATTCCATTCCTGTACGCCGGCCGGCATCATGCGCCTGCTCGACGCGTACGACGTACGGGCGACCGGGTTGCACGCCGTCGTCATCGGGCGCAGTCCGATCCTCGGCAAGCCGGTCGGGATGCTGCTGCTCGCGGCGGACGCGACGGTCACCTACTGCCACTCGCGGACGCAGAACCTACCGGAGATCGTCGGGACGGCGGACATCGTCGTGGCTGCCGTCGGGAAGCCGAACTTCGTCCGCGGCAGCTGGCTGAAGCCCGGCGCCGTGGTGGTCGATGCCGGCTACAACGAAGGGAATGTGGGCGACGTTCACTCCGAGGAGGCAGCGCGGGTGGCGAGCCTGCTGACGCCGGTACCGGGTGGGGTCGGACCTATGACGATCGCGCTGCTGCTGGAGCAGACCGTTGATGCTGCTGCGGCGGCATCGTCACAGCCTCGAGTCACAGCCTCAATCCGAGACGCTGCACAAGGTTGATGCCGACCTGACCTAGGGTTGATGTCGTTAACCAGGACTCTCAAGGAGGCAGGCTGTGGCGGTACGGGCGATCCGGGGTGCCACCCAGCTCGAGGTGGACGAGCGCGAGCACCTGCTCGAGCGGTCCGCGGAACTGGTCAGGGCGGTCCTGGAGGCGAACGACCTCAGCTCCGACGACCT
>JAWWOY010000811.1:0-3728 GCA_033851195.1 Kribbellaceae bacterium
ATACCGGGCTGTTAGCCTCCCCGAACCGGCGATGTTCCCCTCACCAGCCGGTTTGGGGACTCGTACTACCCCCTGGAGGGGTGCAGGTGTCCCCAAACCCGGGGCCGGGATCCCGCGAGCCCGGGTCCGGCTCGATTCCGGGGGTGGACCCGCTGGTCTGGTCGAAGCGTGCAGGGTTCCGCTCGTGGGAGGGGTACACCCCCCAGTGAGGCCATACCGGGCAGCGACCCTCCGCCTCGCCAACCAATCTTGGCCGAGGTCCACGGCAGTGCCGAGCGAGGTGGTCGGCCGGAGTCAGGTGCGGAGGGAGGTTGGCCTCGATCAGGGGAGCCGACCTCGAACACGGCACCCACGAATGCCAGATCGACCTGACAGCTAAAACCTTCACCCCCGCCATCGCCACCGAGGCCCACCCACCGAGAAACTCGACTGACCCCGGTAGCTGTGGCTGATCTCCCCGGAGGCGCCGCTCTCCCCGGAGGCGCCGCCGAGTCGTGGATCGGCGGGTACGGGTAAGCGGTTTCCGGCACCACCGATCCACGACTCGTAGAAATTCCCGTACGCCGGCCACGCGCGCGGGTCGTCCCGCACCATCGGGTGGGAGCTGTGACCCCAGGGGCGGCAAACCGGCCCCGCCTGATGTCGAACTCACGGCGATTCCGCCTCCGCGAGCACTTCCGGGAGGATTACCCACCCACCGGGCAGCAAACCTCCCCGAACTCCCCGCCAAGCAAAACCCCGAGCACATCCGGGGAGGATCACCCACCCACATCGGGCAGCAAACCTCCCCGAACTCCCCGCCAAGCAGAACCCCAGCACATCTGGGAGGAGTTCGGGGAGGATTGCCCACCCATCTGGCAAGCCCGAGTGGACGGCGACGCGCGGGGCAACTCGGGACCGATGAACCGCGACACGCCGTGGAACTCGCTACCGATGAACTCAGACACGCCGGGGAACTGCGGACCCGATGAGTGGGGAGAGGGAGGCGGAGTGGGAGGCGCGGGGGGTGTCGGTGGGGGGTGGCAGGATCGCGGGTATGGATGAGCGGTGGGCTATTGCCCCGGGCGAGGGGGGTGGTGCCTTGCTTGTCGCGCTGGGGCGGGACGGGCGGCCGGTCGGTGAGGTGCGGCACGAGCCGGATCTGGCTGCTGCCGTTGGTTCCCGGCCCGAGGTCGGGCGGTGGGTCTGGCGATCCAGTGCCGAGATCTACCCGCGCCTGCTCGCCGCCGGCGTACGGGTCGAGCGGTGCTACGACATCGAGAGCAGCGAGGGCCTGCTGCTCGGCCACGAAGGGCGCCTCGGCGAACCACGCTCCGCGGCGGCTGCCTGGGCGCGACTGCGGAACGCTCCGGTGCCGCCCGATCCGCCGATGCGCCCGGTGGAGCCCGGTTCGCAGTCGTCGCTGTTCGACTTGCAGGTCGAGGCCGTGTCTTTCGAGGCGTTACTCGAGGTCTATGCGGACCAAGTACGACGCCACGAGGCCGCGGAGTACCCGGATCGGATGCGGCTGCTCACTGCCTCCGAGTCGTCGGGGATGCTGGTCGCCGCCGAGATGGACCGGGCCGGTCTGCCTTGGAGCGCCGAGACTCACCTAGCCTTGTTGACCGAGTTGCTCGGCGAGCGCTACGCGGGCGGCGGCGAGCCACGACGGCTGACCGAGCTGGCCGAGGAGGTCTCCGCTGCGTTCGGCCGGCGGGTGCGGCCGGATCTGCCGGCGGATGTGCTGAAAGCCTTCAAATTGGCGGGTTTTCAGCTGAGCTCGACCCGGCGCTGGGAGCTGGAGAAGATCGACCACCCGGCCGTTCCGCCGCTCATCGAGTACAAGAAGCTCTACCGGATCTACACCGCGAACGGCTGGACCTGGCTGCAGGACTGGGTGCATGACGGCCGGTTCCGGCCCGGGTTCGTGCCGGGCGGCACGGTCTCGGGCCGCTGGATCACCAACGGCGGTGGTGGGCTGCAGATCCCCAAGGTGATCAGGCGCGCGGTCGTCGCGGACCCGGGCTGGCGGCTGGTGGTCGCTGATGCGGACCAGATGGAGCCGCGGGTGCTGGCCGCGATCTCCCGCGACCCGGGCCTGATGGAGGTGGCCGGGAGTGCCGGCGACCTCTACAAGGCGGTTTCGGACAAGGCGTTCTCGGGCGACCGGGCAATGGCGAAGATTGCGGTGCTCGGCGCGGTGTACGGGCAGACCTCTGGCGATGGGCTGAAGAATCTCGCTGCCCTCCGGCGCCGCTTCCCGCGAGCGGTCGCCTACGTGGACGACGCCGCCCGCGCCGGCGAGGAAGGCCGCCTGGTCCGTACCTGGCTGGGCCGGACCTGTCCGCCGAGCGGCTCGCACACCACCGAGATGCAGCACGAGGGTCCACCGGGCGACGGCGGCGCCGACCTACCGGATGGCTCGGTCTCGAAGAATGCCCGGGCTCGCGGCCGGTTCACCCGCAACTTCGTCGTCCAGGGCAGTGCTGCCGACTGGGCGCTGCTGATGCTCGCTGCGCTCCGGCAGGCGATCGCGGATCTCAAGGCCGAACTGGTGTTCTTCCAGCACGACGAGGTGATCGTGCATTGCCCGGCCGAGGAGACCGAGGTGGTCGCCGAGGCGATCCGCGCGGCGGGCGACCTGGCCGGCCGGATCACCTTCGGCGAGACGCCGACCCGGTTCCCGTTCACGACGGCAGTGGTCGAGTGCTACGCCGACGCCAAATGAGCCGTTCTCTCGGCAATGCGTGAACCTGCTCGGCTACCTGTGCCAGGCGGCGCCGGCATCACGGGAGGGTGAGCGGCAGACCGAAGGGCTCGAAGTGCTCGGTCTCGAACGCTGTCAGTTCCACCACCAGGCCGTTCTCGATCCGGAACACGTCCAACCCGAACGCGCGGTAAACCGCGTCGCCCGGACGGCGCACGTAGCCGGCCAGCGTCGGCTGCCGGTTCGCGGCGGCCGGCACCAGCCGGATGTGCCCCTGATGCGCCGGCGACTCCAGCTGGAAGCTGTTCCTGAACGCCCGCTCGGCCATCTCCCGGCCGAGGAACCAGAACGGATACGGCGGCATCGTGATCCGCACTTCCTGGTGCATCAGCGCAGCCATCGCACCGGCGTCGGACCGCTCGAACGCGTCCATGTACCGCCGCAGCAGAGCCTGCTCCTCCGCCGTCGGATCCTTGGCCGGTGCCCAGTCGGTCCGCTGCTCCGGCAGATGCTCGCGCAGCACCGGCCGAGCGCGCTGCAACGCGCTGTTGACGGAGGCCACGCTTGTGTCCATCAGCTCGGCAGTCTCCCTCGCCGGCCAGCCCAGTACGTCGCGCAGGATCAGCACCGCCCGCTGCCGCGCCGGCAGATGCTGGATCGCGGCCAGGAACGCCAGCTCGATCGTCTCCCGACGCACCACGGCAGCGTCCGGTTCGGCATCCCGCGGCGCCACCTGGTCGAGCAACCTGTCCGGGTACGGCTGCAACCACGGCAGGTCGTTCCGCGGCGGCGTCACCTCTAGCGGGTACGACGCCGGCTCCAACTGGTGCGGCAGTACCCGCTGCGGCCGGCGCCAGTCGTCGATGCACGCGTTGGTCGCGATCCGGTACAGCCAGGCCCGGAAGCTGGACCTGCCCTCGAAGTCGGCGCGTTTACGCCAGGCCCGCAAGAAGGTCTCCTGCACCATGTCCTCGGCGTCGTCGTACGAGCCGAGCATCCGGTAGCAGTGCACCCGCAGCTCATGCCGATGCCGCTCGACCAG
>JAWWOY010000847.1:0-9166 GCA_033851195.1 Kribbellaceae bacterium
TCGTTCGACGGCTTCGTCTTCGTCACGCCCGAGTACAACCACTCCACCTCCGGTGCACTGAAGAATGCCATCGACTTCCTGTTCGCCGAGTGGAACAACAAGGCGGCCGGCTTCGTCAGCTACGGCGCCGTCGGCGGGGCCCGCGCGGTCGAGCACCTGCGTCTGGTGATGGGCGAACTGAAGGTCGCGGATGTCCGCGCTCAGGTCGCGCTGTCGCTGCACACCGATTTCATCAACTTCAGCGAGTTCAACCCGGGCGCACATCAGACCGACGCACTCACCGCGGTGCTCGACGAGGTCGTCTCCTGGAGTGGCGCCCTCGCAACGGTCCGCACTGCCGCGGCTGCCTGACCTGGAGCGTGGCTCGGGCTATCGTTCCGCCCATGGAAAACCTGCCCGAGCGCCAGAACCCGCACGCACACCTGCGCGCCTCCGATACCGATCGCGACCAGGTCGTCGAGGTGCTGCGGGATGCCCTGATGACGGGCCGGCTCACGCAGGACGAGCACGCCGAGCGGCTCGACGAGACGCTGAGGGCCCGCACCCTTGGTGAGCTCGAGCCGATCACCCAGGACCTGGCTGTGCCCGGGCAGACCGCACCGCGACCAGCCGGCGCCGCCTCTTCGTCGACCAGCGTCGTACCGATCGAGGAGCCGGCGAACCCGGCGGACAGCTTCGACACGGTGATCGGCATCTTCGGCGGCGGCGAGCGAAGGGGCCGCTGGCGGGTGAAGCGCCGCACCAACGCGCTCGCTGTCTTCGGCGGCTGCGACCTGGACATGACGGACGCGGTCTTCGAGGGCCGCGAGGTCACGGTCTACGCCTTCGCCGTCTTCGGCGGGATCGACATCACCGTGCCGGCAGGCGTGGAGATCCGCAACCACGGCGTCGGCATCTTCGGCGGCTTCGGCGGTCGCGGTACCGAGGAGATCGACCCGACCGCCCCCGTCGTCATCGTCAAGGGCCTCGCCCTCTTCGGCGGCGTCAGCGGCCAGGCCGTCAAGCCCAAGAAGCGCAAGGGTCACGGACAACTGGGCCACTGACCTGAGGTCACGTCGGGTCGAAGGTGACGCCGTAGTCGCCGATGCTGACCACGTAGTTCAGCCAGCGGGGCGGCCTGGGCGGGTCGACGGTGTTGTCCTGCGGGTCGAACTGCTGGCAGCGATACGGGGTCGGCTCGTTATGACGAACGACCGAGATCTCGGGAATCTTGCCGCAGCGCAGCTCCGCGCCGTCCTCGTGGTACTGCTTCCAGTAGGCGCTGTAGACGGCCTCGGCGAGCAGGGCGGCGTCGATCGGGTACATCTCGTACTCCGCCAGCGAGCTGTCCGGCTTGTAGTCGTGGGAGATGCTCACCACCCACTCGACCTTCACGCCTTGGTAGGTCACGGTGCAGAGGGTGTTCGCATCGGCTGCCATCTTCACCCGGCCGCCCTCGCAGCGGCCGCTGGACTTTGCCTTGTAGCCGGCTAAGTATTCGGTCCGCTTCCGCAACGCTGCTATCACCTGCGCAGTGATCGAGCGTGACTCATTCAAGGACGGGACGTAGTCGATCCCGTCGCTCTGGAGGAGCGGTCGGCCGGCTTTGGTGAGCTTCACCGGCAGCGGCTTGCCCTGAACCGGCAGCTTCGGGAACACCTTCTTCGGCGTCGCGGTCGGCGTCGGGGTGGGTGGGTCGACCGCGACGGGCGCGGGCTTGTTCTCACTGCAGCCTGCCAGCAGAGCGGCCGCGGTCAGGCTGGTCAGAAGAATGGAGCGCACCCTCAGCAGGTTAATCGGTCGTTTGACTCTGCGCAGGCGGGTGGCAGCATACGGTCAGATCCAGGATTTGAACCACATTCGGCTGAGCCAGGCCGGGTGCGGGAGCACCGAGTCGGTCAGGATCGGCCAGATGTAGGCGAAGTTCAGGACCACCAGTACGACGAACGCTCCCACCGCGGCGCTTCCGATCAGCCGGCGCGGCGTGGACGCCTGCAACGCGACCCGCGCGGGTCCCAGGATCCGGCCGAGGATGAGAGCCACGGCCATCACCGTGAACGGGATCATCGTGACCGCGTAGAAGAAGAAGATCGGCCGGGTGTCGAACCAGAACCAAGGCAGCCAGGCCGTCATGAACCCCACGATCGGTACGCCGAAGCGCCAGTCCCGCTGGCCGATCCAGATGATCAGTGCGGCGATCAGAGCCAGCGCACCGGCCCACCACAGCAGCGGCGTACCGATGGCGGAGATCACCGACAGGCAGGTGGTACCGACCGGGGCCTTGCAGCCCGCCGTACCGGGTTGGATGTCGTTGACCGCGTCGAAGCCGATCGGGCGGGCGATGATCGGCCAGCCGGCCGGGTGTGCCGAGTACGGGTGGGTGGCGTGCTTGATGTAGTCGCCGGTGTGGAAGGCGAGCACTTCCTGGTGGTAGTGAAGCAGCGACCGGAAATCGTCCGGGACCAGCTTCATCACGCCGTGCGCCGGGTTCTTGGACGCGTAGTCGTGGTCGTAGGCGTTGTCGTGCAGCAGCCAGCCCGTCCAGGTCGCGGTGTAGGTGACGCCCGCGACGAGCACGATGCTGACGAACGCCGGGATGCCGTCGACCAGCACGGACTTCCAGTACGCATGCCGTACGCCGAGGGCCCGGCGCGCGCCGAGATCCCAGGCGAAGACGAGGATGCCGAATCCTGCGAGCACCCAGATGGCGGACCATTTCGTACCCAGTGCGAGGCCGAAGCACACCCCGGCGGCGATACGCCACGGGCGGACCAGCAGCCAGCGGCCGACGGTACGCCGTTCGCCCGGGGCGGTCCCGCTGTCGAGGGACTCGGCATGGCGGCGGCGGGTCCAGTCGCGGTCACAGATCAGGCAGGAGACCGCGCAGATCAGCCAGAACGCCAGGAAGATGTCGAGCAGCCCGACTCGTGACATGACGAACTGCAGCCCGTCGACGGTGAGCAGCAAGCCGGCGATGCAGCCGATCAGGGTGGACCGGGTCATACGCCGGACGGTGCGGATCAGCACCAGCACAGTCAGCGTGCCGAACAGGGCCGGCATGAAGCGCCAGCCGAACGTGTTCATCCCGAACAGTTGCTCGCCGGCCGCAATCATCCACTTGCCGACCTCGGGGTGCACGGTCAGGCTCGGGGCGTCCTTGAACACTTTCAGGTTGCCGGCCAGGATCTGCTTGTCCGCGTTGTCGACGAACTGCCGGGCGTAGCCGTACTTCAGCAGCGAGTACGCGTCCTTCGCGTAGTACGTCTCGTCGAAGACGAACTTGACCGGGTTGCCGAGGTTCCAGAACCGCAGGATCGCTGCCATCGCGGTGATCGCCAGGGTCGCGATCCAGCCGCCGTCGAAGTCGCGCGGCATCGGTGGATGCAGCCGGTGCTTCAGCGGTGGCAGCCGCCGCCCGAGCGCGTCTTTGCCGAGCGGCTCGAGCGCCTCAGCGGAGCGGTCCCGCGGCTCGTCGGGCTTCGCGGTGTCGTCGTCGATCACGGCAGTCACGGTGGACATGGTACGGACGCCCCCGTATCACTGCCGCCCCCGTACGACATCGGGTTGTCCGGAGCAGCTTCTACACTCTGAAGCATGGGCACCCCACGGGAAGAGTTGCACGCTCTGATCGACAGCCTGCCAGAGAGCGCAGCGGTCGACCTCCGGGCGGAGCTGCGTCTGCTCAAGGTCCGGCCTCGGACTAGCGAGTCGTCGGCTGACGAGCGCCCGGAAGGCTCATGGCCGCCGGCCTGGTTCGGAGCTGGTGAGGCCAGTCGCCCAGACCTGTCGGAGCACATCGACGAAATCCTGCGTGACGAGTTCGGTTGTCGTCCAGCGTGATCGTCGTCGACACCGGGCCGCTCGTTGCAGCGGCTTTGTCCGGTGACTCCAATGCATTCACTCTTCTTCCATGACCGGGCGACTGATTCTTGCGGGGACGCCGATCGGTGACCTGGGGGATGCGACGCCGCGGCTGGCGCGGGTGCTCGGGGAGGCCGATGTGGTGGCCGCCGAGGACACCCGGCGGTTGCGCCGCTTGACCACGGAACTCGGGATCACCGTGACCGGGCGGGTGACCAGCTTCTTCGAGGGGAACGAGCGGCAGCGGACCGACGAACTGGTCGCGGTGCTCACCGAGGGGCAGACCGTGGTGGTGGTGACGGATGCGGGCATGCCGAGCGTGTCGGACCCCGGCTACCGCTTGGTGGCCGCGGCGATCGAGGCCGGCGTACCGGTGACCGCCGTACCGGGTCCGTCGGCGGTGCTGACCGCGCTGGCGCTGTCCGGCCTGCCGGTTGACCGGTTCACCTTCGAGGGGTTCCTGCCGCGCAAGCCGGGGGAGCGGGCCAAGCGCCTGGCCGACCTGGCGGCGGAGCAGCGCACGATGGTGTTCTTCGAGGCGCCGCACCGGCTCGCTGCGTCCTTGGCGGACATGGCCGAGGCGTTCGGAGCGGACCGTCGTACGGCGGTGTGTCGCGAGTTGACGAAGACCTATGAAGAGGTCAAGCGCGGCGGTGCCGGCGAGTTGGCCAAGTGGGCGGCCGAGGGTGTCCGTGGCGAGATCACCGTTGTCGTGACCGGGGCGGACCCTTCGGCTCGGGAGCTGGGTCCGGCTGAGTTGGCAGCGGAGGTGGCGGCTGACGAGGAGGCCGGGACGGCCCGCAAGGAGGCCATCTCGGACGTGGCGAAGCGCTACGGCGTCCCTAAGCGAACCGTGTACGACGCCGTCCTCGCCGCCCGTAAGTCCTGACCGGCGAAAGCGCGCGGGCGTCGGGACTAAGATTTGCTCATGTCCGAAGCCGGCCGCGATCTCGGCAACGAGAAGGCCTTTTACGTCACCACCCCGATCTACTACGTCACGGCCGCGCCGCACATCGGCAGCGCGTACACGACGGTGGCCGGGGACGTCCTGACCCGCTGGCACGCCCAGCGCGGTGAGCGCAAGTGGTACCTGACCGGTACCGACGAGCACGGCGAGAAGGTGATGCGCAGCGCCCAGGCGCAGGGCATGTCCCCGAAGGAGTGGACGGACAAGCTCGTCGAGGAGGCGTGGAAGCCGGCCTGGGCCGCTGTCGACATCGACTACGACGACTTCATCCGGACCACCGAGAAGCGGCACACCGAGCGGGTCCGGGACTTCTGGCAGACGCTGTACGACAAGGGTGACGTCTACAAAGGCGAGTACGAGGGCCTGTACTGCGTCGGCTGCGAGGAGTTCAAGCTTCCCGCCGACATCCGGGTCGACGAGGACGGCACCAAGCGGTGCATGATCCACGGCACCGAGCTGGAGATGGTGTCGGAGACGAACTACTTCTTCCGGCTGTCGAACTATGCCGACAAGCTGCTGGAGCTGTACGAGTCGCAGCCGGACTTCGTCGCGCCCGAGAGTGCCCGCAACGAGGTGGTTTCGTTCGTCAAGCAGGGCCTGCAGGATCTTTCCATCACCCGGTCCACCTTCGACTGGGGCATTCCGGTCCCGTGGGACGAGGACCACGTCCTCTATGTCTGGATCGACGCGCTGCTGAACTATGTGACCGCGGCGGGATACGGCACGGACCCGGAGCGGTTCGAGCAGCTCTGGCCGGTCGACGTGCACCTGGTCGGCAAGGACATCCTGCGCTTCCACGCGGTGATCTGGCCCGCCATGCTGATGGCCGCCGGCGTCGCCGTACCGAAGCAGGTCTTCGCGCACGGCTGGCTGCTGGTCGGTGGCGAGAAGATGAGCAAGTCGAAGCTGACCGCGATCGCGCCGAACGAGATCACCGACCACTTCGGCTCCGACGCCTTCCGGTACTACTTCCTGCGGACCATCCAGTTCGGTTCGGACGGGTCTTTCTCCTGGGAGCACCTGAACGCGGTCTACAACTCCGAGCTCGCCAACGGCCTCGGCAACCTGGCCAGCCGGATCGCGGCGATGGTCGGCAAGTACTTCGACGGCGTACTGCCTGAGGCGACCGATCACGGACCGGCCGAGCAGGCCCTGGCCGACAAGCTGGCGGCTACGGCCCAGGCGGCGGACCAGGCGATCGACACGCTCGCCTTCCAGGAAGCGCTGGCCGCGATCAACGACCTGGTCGGCGCGGTCAACGGCTACGTTTCCGAGCAGGAGCCGTGGAAGGTCGCGAAGGACCCGGATGCCAAGGCAAGGCTGGCGACGATCCTTTACACCTCCGCCGAGGTGCTGCGGGCAGTGGCGGTGCTGCACAACCCGACAATGCCGAAGACCGCGGCCAGGCTCTGGACCCTGCTTGGCGCCGAAGCCAAGCTGGGCGCCCTCAAGGACCAGCGGATCCAGGACACGGGAACCTGGGGCCAGCTCCCCGCCGGCTCCACCCTGGTCAAGGGCGACTCCCTCTTCCCCCGCCTGAGTGACGACCCGAGTTGAGCGCCAGCGGCTGACCAGTCGCCGCAGTGGGTTCGGCTCTGCTCGCGCAATGCCGCCGCGCCCGGAGTGCCGGCCTGGGGATTACTGAGTCATAGTCACTAGGAGCTGGTATGTCGGATTGGGTACGGGACGCGGTGTGGTGGCAGGTCTATCCGCTCGGATTCGTCGGGGCGCATCCGGCCTCCCCTGCAGCACGCAGAATCACCGAGCTGGAGCGGTGGCTGGACTACGCGATCGAACTGGGCGCTTCTGGGCTGGCTCTCGGTCCGGTGTTCGCGGCGGAGACCCACGGCTACGACACCGTCGACCACTTCCAGGTGGATCCGCGGCTGGGGGACTCAGCCGATCTCGACCGGCTGTTCGCCGCGGCGCATGCGCGCGGTCTTCGGGTTCTCCTGGATGGCGTCTTCAACCACGTCGGTCGCCGCCACCCGGCCTTCGCCGCGGTGCTTGACCAGGGCCCGGCAGCGCGGACGGCGTCCTGGTTCAAGCTGTCCTGGCCGACTCCTTGGGAGCCCGGCGTCGAACCGGAGTACGAGGCATTCGAGGGACACCAGGGCCTGGTTGAGTTCGACCATGGCGAGCCGGCGGTCGCCGACCACGTGGCCGAGGTAATGACGTACTGGCTCGATCGCGGTGCCGACGGCTGGCGGCTCGATGCCGCGTACGCCGTACCGCCGGCCTTCTGGGCGACGGTGCTGCCGAAGGTCCGGGCAGCCCACCCGGACGCATATCTGGTTGGTGAGGTGATCCATGGCGACTACGCCGGACTGGTGGTCGAGTCCGGGCTGGACGCCGTGACGCAGTACGAGTTGTGGAAGGCGATCTGGAGCTCGCTCAATGATGCGAATTTCTACGAGCTCTCCTGGTCACTGGAGCGGCACAACGGCCTGCTGGACACGTTCGCGCCACTCACGTTCGTCGGAAACCACGATGTCACCCGGCTGGCAAGTCAGCTCACCGATGAGCGCCATCTGGCGCACGCCCTGGTCGTGCTGCTCACCGTCGGCGGGACTCCGTCGATCTACTCCGGCGACGAGCAGGCCTTCCGTGGTGAGAAGGAGTCACGGGTCGGTGGTGACGACGCGGTTCGGCCGGCCTTCCCCCCGACGCCCGGGGAGCTTGCGCCGGACGGGTGGCCCACCTACCGACTGCATCAGGATCTCATCGGGCTCCGGCGAAGGCACCGATGGCTTCATCAGGCCCGCACGACGCCGCTGTTCCTGACCAATGAGCAGTTCACCTTCCAGAGCGCCTGCGATGACGAACGGCTGGTGGTCGCACTGAATCTCGCCGACCACACTGTCGATCTACCCGCCCCGGACGCCGTCGAGGTGATTGCGGGCAAGGCCGGTCTCTCCAGCCCGGGCCAGGCCGAGGCTCGCGTCACCCTGGAACCCCACGGCTGGGCCGTCCTCGCCACCTGACCAAACACGAGCGAACGCAAGCAAGATAGTACCAACTGCGATACTATCGCTATTGGTACTATCTTTGTCGAACGTCTTCTGCTGCGGGGGTCGTCTTGGACCGTTTCATCGGGCGCGATCGAGAATTGCGGGTCCTGCAGGAAGCCCTGACCGGCGTTCGCGCGGCCAAGAGCGCTGTCCAGCCCGGTCAGTGCATCCTCATCCGCGGACGTCGCCGGGTCGGCAAATCAAGCCTGGTCGAGGAGTTCCTCCGCCAGGCCGACGTGCCTTATCTGTTCTTCACGGCGGCCGGTGGGTCCGCGCAAGATGAACTGGCGGAGCTGATCGATGTGGTCGCCGCTTCGGACCTGCCGACTCGCGATCTTTTCGCGGAGGAGACGCCGAATCAATGGAACGCAGCCCTGCGCCTGCTGGCCGAGATTCTGCCGGACGATGAACCAAGCGTGGTGGTAATCGACGAGGTTCCCTATCTGATGGACCGCATTGACGCTTTCGAGGGCGTACTGCAGCGGGCATGGGATCGGCTGCTCAGCCGCAAACCAGTGCTGCTGCTCCTTGTCGGTTCTGACTTGTCGATGATGGAGGCGCTCAACAGCTATGACAGGCCTTTCCATCAGCGCGGCCGGGAGATGGTCGTCGGGCCGCTCAATCCAGCGGACCTCGCAATGATGCTCGAGCTGGAGCCGGCCGCGGCTTTTGATGCTGCCCTGGTTACGGGTGGACTGCCGCTGATCTGCAGGGAGTGGCCCGCGCGAGCATCGGTGGGGGAGTTCCTGAGTGTGTCATTGAACGATCCGACGTCAGCCTTGCTCGTATCCGCCGAAAGGTCGTTGGCGGCGGAGTTCCCGCCTCGGGCGATGAGCGGCGAGATACTGCGGGCAATCGGCAGCGGGGAGCGGACCTTCAGCAATGTCGCACGGGCGGCCGGTGGCATCGCGCACAGCACCCTGACGAGGGCAGTGCAGGTGCTGATCGACAAGCGGATCGTGGCCGGCGAGCTGCCGGTATCGCTCCGGCCGTCCAAGGAGCGACGCTATCGGGTCGTGGACTCCTATCTTCGGTTCTGGCTGAAGTTCCTGGATTCGCACATGGCCGAGATCGAGCGTCTCCGTGGAGATCTGACGCTCGCGCGGATCGAAGAGCAGTGGACCAGTTGGAGAGGGCGCGCAGTAGAGCCGCTGGTCCGTGAGTCTCTGGCCCGGATTCTGCCGGATGGTGAGCTACCGGCCGCTCCCGTCGTCGGCGCGTACTGGACCCGTAGCAACGATGTCGAGATCGATCTGGTCGGTGCCGATCGTGAGCCGGTGGCAAAACGCCTGTTGTTCCTCGGCTCGATCAAGTGGCTGGAGAAGAATCACTTCGACAACCACGATCT
>JAWWOY010000850.1:0-2538 GCA_033851195.1 Kribbellaceae bacterium
AGCCAGTCCGCGAAGGAGTACGCAGAGATCGTCGAGGAGTGCGACACCAAGTTCGTCAAGGAGATCGAGTTCGAGCGGTTCCGGGAGAACTACACCTTCGAGGAGGTCGAGGAGATCCGCCAGGACCTGGAGAAGCTGCGGCGCTGGTTGGCCAAGGTCGAGGGCCGCGACTGGATGGGTGCCGACGGCAAGGAACTGGCCCGGTCCAAGGTGGCCGACTGCGAGCGGCTGCTGGAGGAGTTCGAGGCGGACGTCTACGAGCGCACCGAGGGCATGGTCTGAGGCCTTACTCGGCTCGGCCAGCAGGATCAGCAAAGCTCGGAGTTGAAACAGCTGATTCACGTAACTATCGTGATAGAGAGCATATGTTGCATTTCGAGTGAAGGGAGTGAGACATGACCGCGGCAACGTGGGGACTCACGATCGCGACGTTCGTCGCCTGCTTCGTGGAGATGGTCGAGGCCACCACGATCGTGATGGCGATGGGATTCACCCGCGGCTGGCGATCGGCGCTCACCGGCACGGTCGCAGCACTCGGCGTATTGGCCGTTGTGACGGCAATCGCGGGTTACGCGTTGACGACCTGGCTGCCGGAGTCCGCGCTGCAGCTGGCCATCGGTGGACTGCTGCTGATCTTCGGCCTGCAGTGGCTCCGGAAGGCCATCCTCCGGTCGTCCGGGCGGAAGGCCGTGCATGACGAGGATGCGATCTACCGTGCGGAGGTCGAGGCAGCGAAGGCGGCCGGCCAGAGCAAGGGCGGCCTGGACATGTTCGGCTTCATGGTGTCGTTCAAGGGCGTGTTCCTGGAGGGCATGGAGGTGGTGTTCATCGTGATCACCTTCGGCCTGAACGCGAAGAACGTGCCGGTCGCGAGCATCGGTGCGGCCGCCGCCGTGGTGACCGTGCTGATCATCGCGATCGCCGCACGCCGGCCGTTGTCCATGATCAACGAGAACCTGCTGAAGTACGGCGTGGGCCTGATGCTGGCGTCGTTCGGGACCTACTGGGCGGTCGAGGGCATCGGCATCTTCCGCGCCGGGCAGGGAAGCCTGAGCTGGCCCGGTGCTGACTTGAGCATCCTGGCCCTGCTGGTGGTCTGGTTCGTGCTCAGCCGCATCTTCATCGCCGTGCTGCGGACCCCTGCGTCCGTGCCGTCCGCCGGTGGTGCCGTCTTGGAGGCGAAGAAATGAAGTTCCTCAAGGCCTTCGGCCAGTTCTGGTACGACTTCATCATCGGCGACGACTGGAAGATCGCGGCCGCCGTCGTACTGGCCCTCGGGGTGCTGCTCGCGGTGCTGAAGGCGGGGCTGTTCGGGGACACCGGACTGACCCTGCTCGGCGGTGCCCTGATCGTGGTGGCGTTCGCGATCAGCCTCGCCATCGACGTCCGGCCGAAGCGCAAATGATGGGCTGATCGCGGGCAGCGGTTCGCCTTCGTGATGGAGACCCGGCTGTGCGAGGGCGTGTTCGAACTTGCCGACCAGGCGGATCTGCTGGTGATCGAGTCCACCTTCCTGTCCTCCGAGCTGGATCTCGCCACCACCTTCGGGCACCTCACAGCCCGGCAGGCGGCCCGGGTGGCCCGCGAGTGCGACCTCGGCAGGACTGGCGTGCCGCCTCGCCGGTGATGTTGGTCGCATATCGTGCACGACCGGAATTATCCGGCATGGCGATCTTGTTCAAACTTGTATTACCCAGCGTAAGCAAGGAGAACCAGATGCTGTACGGAGAGGAGCACGTCCGCCGCTACGAGGAGACCGACGGTGAGGTCGGCTTCGAGTGGGGCGATCACGGTGCCAACATCCTGATCCTGACCACCACTGGCCGGAAGTCCGGCCAGCAGCGCAAGAACGCGCTGATCTACCGGGAGGTCGACGGAGGCTACGCGATCGTGTCCTCCAAGGGTGGCGCCCCGGCGCACCCGGACTGGCACCACAACCTCGAGGCCAATCCTGAGGTCAAGGTCCAGGTCAAGGGCGACAAGTTCGCCGCCCGGGCCCGCATCGCCGGCAGCGACGAGCGGGACAAGATCTGGCCGAAGATGGTAGAGGTCTGGCCCGACTACGACGAATACGTGAAGAAGACCGACCGGGAGATCCCGATCGTCGTGCTCGAGCGGGTCTGACCACTCGCGACAGCAGATATGCCCGTCGGAGTCGCACCCCGGGGGGGCCAGGGTTTGGGGACTCCTTCTACCCCATGGAGGGCCGCGCGAGTCCCCAAAGCCTGAGGTGCGGGGACCCGTGAGCCCGGGTCCGGCTTGATTGCGGCGGTGGACCCGCTGGTCGAAGCGGGCAGGGTTCTCCTCGGACATGGGAGGGTTGCACCTCCGGGGAGGCCGGTTAACCTCCCAGAACGCGGCGACGTTCCCTGCCCGTTTGGCCTGGGTCCCCTGGGCGGTCAGGAGCCGGAGAAGTTGCCATGGCGAGAAGGCTGGATGTTCTGGTTGAGGTGGAAGATGTTGGCCGGGTCGTAGGTGTCCTTCAGGGCGGTTAGCCGGGCCAGCTTGGCCGGCGGAAAAGCGCGACGGATGCTCTCG
>JAWWOY010000876.1:0-4586 GCA_033851195.1 Kribbellaceae bacterium
AGCGGTAAGCACCACGATCCGCGGCGCGGTTCGTACGGACGACAGGACGGCGCTCCCGGCGGGAAAGCGGCGAGCCAACCTGCGCCCGAGCGATCTCCGGATCCAGTTGCGCCGTCCAAGCCTAGGCCCGCATCGAAGCCGGCTCGTCGACAGTGGACCGAGTCGCAACAAAGGTTGGCGGTGCTCTACAACGAGCAGGGTCTGTCGCCCGACAAGATCGCCGAGAAGCTCGGCCTGAGCCGCTACATCGTCACTCAGATGATCCTCACAACTCCCCGCCGCCGCCCCCGCTGATAGGCCGCGGTGTCCGGGCAGGTGGCTGCTGCCCTCGCGGCCTTGGTCTTGCATGCACCGTAGAATGCGCGAATGGCCATCTCTGCCGATTCCCAGACCGGCAGTGCCTATACGGTGTATGAGGCATTGCGCCGCCGGTTCTCAGACGGCGAATACGCGCCCGGCCAGCGGCTGACGGAGATGGCTCTGGCCGCAGAGCTGGGAGTCAGCCGGACACCGGTGCGCGAGGCAATCGGAAGACTGCTGGCCGAAGGGCTAGTCGTTCCGGCCGCCCGGGGCGTTGCCGTTGCGGCGCTGACACCGAGAGAGGCAGAGCACCTGTACGTGCTGCGCGCCGACCTCGAAGCATTGGCTGCAGAGCTGGCCGCCACCCGGCAGGCACAGGGCCAGCTTGCCCCGGCCGAGGTCGACGCGCTCGACCGAGCCGTGGACCAGGTCGAGGCCGCGGTGGAGACGAAGGACGCCCGCGCCTCCGCGAAAGCAAACCTGACCCTGCACCGTGCGATCGGAGCGGCGGCGGGCAACCCGTTCCTCGAGAATGCCCTGCACCGCGTGTGGGACCGGGTCGCAGTCACGACCGTGGCGAACCTGGACGACCCCCACTGGGCTGATGCGATCACCGGCCAGCACCGTGCCATCGTCGCCGGAATCCGCGCCGGAGACCCGAGCACCGCCCGGCGCGCCGCCCAGACGCACGTGGAGGCGGCTGCTCGCACGTCTCAGCCGCTCGCCTAGTACACAAGCTGCGCGGGCCGTTACTTCTTGAGATGCTCCTTGAGTATGCATTGCATGCAATGCATACTTTTAGAAAACTTGGGGCCAGTGTACGAAGGGGATCCGTACTGGACCCTGCACCTGAGCGTCCTCGCCGTGACGGGCTTCCAGACTACTTCGCCCTGGGACCCGAGGGCGGCCGAAGCGTGGTTCTCGTCCTGTCCATCGCGCACTTCGTAAGGTGACCATGCCGCAACGACACGATCTGCTCATCTTGGGCACGCACGTGATCTCGATGGACCCCGCCATCGGGGACATTCCCTCCGCCGACATCCTCATCCGCGCTGGTCAGATCGTCGACGTCAGTCCGCACGCCGCGGACCGTGAGATCAGCGACGTGCAGATCATCGACGCAGCCGGGACGGTGACGTTGCCCGGCTTCGTGGACACGCACTGGCACCTGTGGAACTCACTCCTGCGCGGCACAGTCGGTGACCGACCCGGAACGGACTACTTCACCGTCAAACGCGCGCTCGCGCCACACTTCGAGTTGGAAGACTTCTACTGGGCGGCGCGCCTCGGGCTGGCCGAGGCGATCAGCGGCGGCATCACCACGGTGCACAATTTCGACCACAACGTCCGTGGGCCGCAGGACGCCGACGCCAACATCCGGGCGCACCTTGACTCTGGCTTGCGCGGACGCTTCTCCTACGGCCCCCCGGACTCGGCCCCGTCCGAGAGCACGAATGACCTCGACGATCTGGCCACGCTGCAGGCGCGCTGGCCCAGTGAGCGCCTCGACGGCCGGCTGGATTTCGGCGTCGCCCTGCGCGGACCCTACCGAACGCCTCCGGAGGTGTACGAGCGCGAGTGGGAGACGGCACGGTCGCTCGGTCTGCCGATCACCATGCACTGCGACCGATGTCTGCGCGAGGAGGGCTGCCGCAGCTGCGGCCTGGTCCGCCTCGAAGAGCTCGGCCTGCTGGGCGAGGACGTGCAGGTCGTCCACGCCGTCCACGCCAGCGAGCAGGACATCCAGGCGTTGGCCCGCACTCGGACCCGGGTGTCAGTGAGCCCGATGACAGAGATGAGGACGATGGGGTTCCCGCTGGTCACGGAACTCCTCGAGGCCGGCGTGCAGCTGTCGCTCTCCTTGGACACGCTCGCCATGCCAACCAGTGCAGACATACTCGGGCACCTGCGCACCATCATCTCGGTCGAGACCGCCCGGACCGGCTCCGGCACGGTCACGCCGCGCAGACTGCTCCAGTTGGTGACGATCGACGGCGCCAAGGACCTCGGACTCCAGGACAGGATCGGTTCGGTCACCCCGGGCAAGCGCGCGGACCTCGTGATCCTGCGCTCGTCAGACATCAACCTGGTCCCTTCCGGCGACCCAGTCGAGGCGCTGGTCTACACCGGCCAGATCGACAACATCGACACCGTCATCGCCGACGGCCGGGTTCTCAAGCAACACGGGCAGCTCGAGCCTGCCGGCGACGAGGAGAACCCCGTGATCGTGGCCGCGACCCGCCGCGAGGCACTGCTGCGCAGAGCCGCAGCGGCCGGCGACTGGAGCTGGCCGACCTGCAGCACCAACAATCCGTCCCAGACCTTCACGGATCCATCAACGGCCGCAGCCGTAGATGAAGGGAGCCTGCCATGAGCGTCGCCCCAATCACCAAGGACGTGCCCGGGCCGAGGGAATCCTTGGCCCCGACAGCCGCGGTCGTGATGTTCGGCCTGCTGCTGGTGGCCTACACCGTCAATGCCATGGATCGCATGGTCTTTCCGGTACTGCTCGTCGACGTGCGGGGTGAGTACGGCTTCAGTCTCCAGGAAGCCGGATTGCTGTCCACCGTGTTCGCCATCGGGCTGGGCGTGTCCGGGGTGCTCTCCGCGTATCTCCAGCGAACGCTCGGGCGCAAGTGGACGATCGTCATCGGCACCGTGGTGTTCTCAGTCGCGACCGCCCTGACCGTCGCCTCGACCGGGTTCGCGGACATGTTGCTGTGGCGCGTGCTGTCCGGGGTGGGTGAGGCTTTCCAGCTCGCGGCGATCATCACCGTGGCTTCGAGCGCGTTCCCGGCCCGCCGCGGAGTAGCGATCGGCACCATCAACGTGGCCTTCGCCGCTGGGTCGGTCATCGGCCCGCCGCTCGGCACCAGTCTGCTGGGGACGTACGGCACCTGGAGGGCGCCGATGCTGGTGTACGCCGGCATCGGCATCGCCCTCGCGATAGGCATCGTGGTGCTGGTGTCGTCACGACTCACCGAGATCAACTTGTCGGCGGGTTCGACCTCGCACATCGGTGGCGCGGGCAAGCTCCTCTCGCACAACCCTCTCGTGCTCGCCTTCATCACCGCGCTCTTCGGCCTTACCGACTTCGCCTTCATCGGCCTGTACGCCACCTATCTGCGGGACCAATTGGGCTTCACCGCCAGCGGGGCCGGGTTCGTCATCGGGCTATCCGGACTTGCGGCGTTCGCCTCTCCGCTCGGCGGCTATCTGGTGGACCGGATGAACCCTCGGACTGTGCTGGCAGCGCTCAGTCTCGCTGATGCGGCGTGCGGATGCGCCCTGTTCCTCGGATCCCACTCGATGGCTTGGCAGGGGACTTTCTCGTTCCTGTTCGGACTTTTCGCGAGCAGCGGTGTGTACGTCGCTGTGGCCGGTTATCTCGTCAAGTCCGTCAACAGCGAGCTGGTCAGCCGCGCGGCCGGGCTTTTCGTCACCTGCATCTATATCGCAGCCGGTGTCGCCGGGCTGCTGTTCAGCAGTTTGATCGCAGCCACCGGCTGGACCATGGCCGGCATGGTGCAGGTCGTCGGCTTCTCGATAGTCGGTGCTGCCCTGGCCTTCACTCTGCGCCCGCAAATGTTCAGCAAGGCCACTACACCCCAGGATCAGTGACTCATGACCAAGCCCGTGCTCTGGCAACTCATCCAGAATGCCGTCCCCGTCGTCGGAAGGCCCGAGTTCTTTCCTGTCCGCCGCGTCTACTGTGTGGGGCGGAACTATCTCGACCACATCCGGGAGATGCAGGAGGGTGATGAACGCGACGACCCCTTCTTCTTCCAGAAGCCGGCAGACGCTGTCGTTGCCGACGGCTCCAAAATTCCCTACCCGCCCCAGACCGAGGACCTTCAGTTCGAAGGCGAACTCGTCGTCGCCATCGGCACAGCCGCGACCGACGTCAGTCCGCAGGCCGCCCCCGATCACATCTTCGGGCTGGCCGCCGGCATCGACCTGACGCGGCGCGACCGGCAGCGTGACTGCAAAGCCATGGCGCACCCCTGGGAGGCTGGCAAGGCCTTCGATCGCTCGGCGCCCTGCGGCCCCATCCTCCCCGTCGAGCAGGCCACCTCGACTCTGTCCGGGGAGCTGCGGCTGAGCGTCAACAGTCGCCAGCGGCAGCACACGAGCCTGGGGCTGATGATCTGGAACGTTTCGGAGATCATCAGCCACCTGTCGCACTCCTACCGACTGATGCCCGGTGATCTGATCTACACCGGAACTCCGGCCGGGGTCGGGCCCGTGCGCCCCGGTGACGAGATTCGCGTCGAGATCACCGGCCT